>JANQGS010000157.1 GCA_028277195.1 Candidatus Gastranaerophilales bacterium | reverse complement strand
AAAAAGTTTACAAAGAGGTTCCGGGCAATGGAGGGCCTTGCTGCCAGGGAGCTAAAAGAATACGATAATAACGAGCTCGAGGAGCTGTGGCAAAAAGCCAAGGGCAGTTTGTAATACCAAAAATTAATTCTGAATAATTATTCTTAACGGAAGTTCTGAATTTATTACTTTTACCCTGTTTTTATTTTGCTTATTGTAGGCTATGAGCTCTTTAAGAACTTCCTGCGCTTTTTCAAGCTGTTTGTCTTTTTTGTTTTTTATATCTTCTTTCGTGTTTTTTACTTTTATGTCAGGAACAATCCCCACCTTGTTTATATCCGTGCCATTTGGGGTAAGGTATTTTTGTGTGGTAATATTTATGCCCGCTCCGTAGGAAAGCCTGTTAATCTCCTGTACAAGCCCCTTTCCAAAGGACTTGGTCCCTACGAGCACTGCCCTTCCATTGTCTTTTAGTGCGCCGCTCAGGATTTCACTCGCGCTTGCGCTTCCCCCGTCAATCAATATTACCAGGGGTTTGTCCGTAATTAAATTTTTGTTTGCCCTCTGGGTTTCCTTATACCCGTCCCTGTCAACCGTACTGACGATATAGCCTGCATCAAGGAACATATCCGAAATGTATATTGCATTTGACAAAAGCCCGCCCGGATTAGACCTTAAATCAATTATGTAGCCATCCTTGACGCTGAGCTGTTTAAGCGCTTCTTCCAGCTCGCTGCTTGCGGAATGGCTTAAGAAGGAATTGAGCCTTATATATCCTATGCTTTTATCAATTTTTGAAAAAGAGGGTTTTTTTATTGAAACTGATTTAATATCAATTTTGTCCCTTATTATGGTAAATTCTTTTGGCTCTTCACCCTCGCGTTTTATAAGGAGTTTAACGGGTGTGCCTTTTGGGCCGCGGATTTTATCTGCTGCCTGCTTGATTGAAATGCCTTTTGTGCTTATGCCGTCTATTTCCAGAATAAGGTCATTTGTAATAAGCCCTGCCCTGGCCGCGGGAGTATCTTCTATGGGGGCTATAACCGTTAGTTTATCATCCCTTATGCCTATTTGTACCCCGATGCCGTATAGAGTACCGCTTATAGACCGTTTTTCCTCCGCAAACTCCTCAGGGTCAAGAAATCTTGTATAGGGGTCATCAAGGCTTGCGAGCATTGTTTCTATTGCTACGTAGGAATCCTGTTTTGACTTAATTACACTGTCGTACTTATGCCTCCAGCGATGCCAGTTCTGGCCGTTTTGTTCCCCGTCCACATACTTGCTGTTTATTAATTTCCAGACATCATCATAGAGCAACCTGGGGTTTTCCGCAAATACCGCCTGTGCGCCCGACAGGAAAAAAACAGCCAGAATCGATACTACAGCTTTTTTGGCAAATACATGGATTTTCATTAAAAAACCTAAACCTTTCCATTTTTTAATTAAAAAATATCTTACCCTTATAACTGTATAGTAGCACATTATAAATTCATTTTTACAGGCATTCATAAGTATACTAAAACGAGTTTGAATTTCGGAAAACCGGGCGAAGCAGGCGGCGCTGTCCGCATTTGCGCGGCAAAGCCGGATTTTCCCAATTTCATCACTCCTGCTTCGCCTATACTGCTCCAGGCATTTGCCTGTCAAAATCTGAAATTTAATTTGAGAGCAGTATAACTACTCAGCTAGCAGCCAGAATTTTTCCAAATTTCCCCGCTCGGCCCTCCCTGAAGGTATTTGGGAGACTACGTCTCCCAAAAATTTTTATAAAAAATTTGGAAAAATTCTTCAAAATCTATATAAAAATTGTTAAGGGCTTCGCCCTTAACCACCACTGCGCGCGGGCGGGTGGGATTTTGAAGAATTTTTAAGATGCTTAGTAGTTACGGGAGCAAAACAATTGGAGCTTCTCTAAGAAAGTAAGTATTTTACCAAATCACTATCATCATGCAGTGCTTCAGCAAGTTCCCGGTTATCAATAAACTCGCCCTCACGGATAAGCTCCATTATTGAAGCGGACTCCTCGCTGCTAAGAGGTGAATTAAGAACCATTGATGTGAAAAATTTAACATCTATCTCTTTTTGAAAAAGTTCCTTTGCTTTATCTGATATTTCAAGGGAATCGCTGAACTCCTCCGGTTTTGCGTATGGGTTCAGGGAGTTGGGATTTTTTTCCAAACCCTGGACATTCTCATTTTGCTGGATAGAATCCCCGGTTATTAAATAATCGGCAGACGATACATTATTGAGCATTATCAGCCTCCAATAACAAAAAAATAAATTTCCTACCTACACTACAAGTATGGACTTTTACGGGCTAATTTTAAATAACCCGCAGGTTAATTCATATATTAATCCTGAGATTAAAATAAATTTTAATTAATTTTTGAAAACATATTTAAATTATAATTTGCAAATGAAAATGATTTGCATTAACATTTTTTCAGGAAGGGATGTAAAACAGTCGGGATGGTCTTAAATATTAAAAAAAACAGTTATGATAACTCAACCGGGGCACAATTCAGTTTTGAGCGGTTTTACCCGGGCAATTATTCGTTAATGCAAGTGCAAAGCTCTCAGGCAGTCCTTCAGCAGGGAATTGAGGGCATAAAAATGGGTGCGCGCTGTCCCCACGGAGCACCGGGAGGGGCATGTCCCGTGTGCACGGGAAAAACAGGCGGCGGAGGCATAAGGCAGGATGAGTTGAATAAAAAAGGCATGACCTGGTTTGAGGCATATTATGCCTGGTCAAGAATACAGATAGCAAAACAAAACGCCATAGATTCAATTGAACAGACGAATTCTATTTTCCAAAAGGCAAGGGAGCGCTTTATAGCACTAATGAACGCCCTTGGTTTTACGCAAAAGCTAATGGACGCTCACGCATTATTGCAGCGGCAGGTGAGAGTCCTGGCCCGGAATTTAAACAACCTTAAAACAGGCCTGGCAAGGAGGTTTACCGCAGCGGTCAATACATTAAAAACACTCATTGCCAGCCCGAAACAAGCCCTCGGCCAATTAATCGGAGCAGCCGGAAAATTGGCGGCAATACTGGGCGAGGAAATCAGGAATATAAGGGAGCAAATCAGGTTAAATGCCGAAAAAATCCTGCAAACCCTCCTGAATTTAGAGGCACTAAGCAGGCTTGTTAAGGTATTTAACGATAAAAAGCAGGAATTCCACGAGCTTTTAGCCAGGAAAATCAGGGCAATAAACGAAAAACTGGCTAAATTCGCCTCACTGCCGGGTTTAATTATTAAAAAGGATAAAAAAGGTAAAAAAGGCAAGAGATGACAGGAATTACCCAGGTATACGGGTCGGTTTTAAATAAGGGACAGAAGGGTTACGTTACGGATAACCTTATTATTAACCGGGATAATACCGCTCCTCTTTTATCCTCGCCGCATTTGCCGGATGATTTAACAAAACCGGGAGAAAAAGAGGAAAAAAACACTGAAAAAACCCTTTTAAACATGGTGGCGGTCCCGCTGGGGGCACTGGGAATTAGTGCGATTATAACCGGTCTTTTAGCGGCTGATTTCGGTAAAAAGTCAAGACAGCTTGCCAAAGGAGAGGTCCCTCCTCCATTGCCCAGGCTTACGCAATTAACCAAGGAAACCGAATATGCTGTATTTGAGTTTTTAAGAGGCCCTTCAAAAAAGACTATTCTTGGGGCAATGGGTGTTTTTGCGGTGTCTTCCGCCGCATTTGTGCTTAAAAATACTGTTGACGGTATAAAAGAAATCTGGGTCAAGCAAAAAACAGCAGACATACACAGAAATTACCAGGAAGAAATGATTGAGATTGAGAACAGGAGCTTTTCCGGGAAAAAACAAATAATTCGCTATATGCTGAATAAAAACGAGAGAGAGCTTAATAATTTTAATAAAATGAACAATATTTCTTTTAAAGGTAATAAAGAAAATCCTGAAAAAAAGGAAAAACCCGGCAATGAAGGGTTAAAGCCGCTATATTTATTGATAGGAGCTGTTGCAGTAGCTGCTTCAGCTTTTTTAATAAGGCATACAATGAAGAATATCAGAAAAATCGGAGAAGAGATTGAGTCATTTAATGCGCAAGAAAGGATAAAAAAGGCCGATTCGCTGAAAGGCAGCAGAGATGAAAAGAAAATAGAAAAAGAACTTACAGATGGAGGCTTTGAAGGCGATGAGCTTGAGGCAACAGTAAGAAATACCGGTCTTACGACTGAAAGGCAGGAAGCGTTGTTAAGGAAAATAACACGTAAGTATGCTGAACCTCCTGATTTTTACGGAGAACGCGGTAAACCGGCATATACACCTAATATAAATGACATCTCAGGGCATATTTATAATGCCATTGTTCACCCTGACCCATTAAAGACAAGGCTGTTTTTTGCTCTCACCAGTCTGGCAGGTGTAAGCTACGCCGGCACAAAATTTGTCGAGGCTAACAAGGAAGTGCAGGTTGAAAAAGCAAAAGCGGACATAGACCTCGATATGAATGACAAACTCGTAAGGGTGCAGCTTGAAAATTTCAGGACAAAAAAACAAAGCGCAGCCAACCCCCTGATAGAAGACTATAAAAAATACGCAAAACATCCTGAGACACCGAAGGCAGTGCTAAGAACAGCTTATAACGGCATCTTTGATGAAATCAAGAACGGCCCGCCGTTTGTATATGATTAAGGCTATAACTCATCGGGCGAGGCTATTTTGCCTAAAATAGCGCTTGCAGCGGCTATAGCAGGGTTAGAAAGATATACTTCGCTCCTTGGATGGCCCATCCTGCCCACAAAATTCCTGTTAGTGGTGGAAACAGACCTTTCCCCTTCCGCCAGTATGCCCATATGACCGCCCAGGCAGGGCCCGCAGGTTGGAGTGCTGAATGCACCGCCTGCTTTGACTATTTTTTCGGCATAGCCCAGCTTCATTGCCTCAAGGTATATTTCCTGTGTGCCGGGGAACACTATCAGCCTGACATCAGGATGAACCTTATTGCCCTCAAGGATTTGCGCTGCTTCCTTTATGTCCGAGAGCCTGCCGTTTGTGCAGCTTCCTATTATTGCCTGGTCTATTTTAACGTTACCGACCCGTGAAATTGGCCTTGTGTTTTCCGGCAGGTGCGGGAACGCAACCGTGGGCTCTATATTTTCAGTGTTGTATTCAATTACACGGCAGTATTTGGCGTTATCATCGCTTTTATAGAACTTATAGGGCCTTTGCGCCCTGTTTTTTACATACTCTTCGGTAATTGAATCGGGCGGGATTATGCCGTTTTTGCCGCCGGCCTCTATGGCCATATTGCATATAGTGAACCTGCTGTCTATCGGGAGGCCGTCAATGGTTGAGCCTGTAATTTCAAGGGATTTATAAAGCGCCCCGTCAACCCCGATATCGCCTATGAGATGCAGTATGAGGTCTTTTCCTGAAACCCATTTGTTTAATTTACCGTTAAACACTACTTTTATGGCTTCCGGGACTTTGAACCAGGTCTGGCCTGAGGCCATGGCACAGGCCAAATCTGTTGAGCCGACGCCCGTCGAGAACGCACCGATTGCGCCATAGGTGCAGGTGTGGCTGTCCGCACCTATAACCAGGTCCCCGGGGCCTACTATTCCCTGGTCGGGGAGCAGGGTATGTTCTATGCCGAGTCTTCCCACCTCAAAGTAGTTTTCCAGCCCCTGTTCCCTGGCAAATTCCCTTATGAGCTTTGCGTTTTGGGCGGATTTTATGTCTTTATTCGGAGTAAAGTGGTCCGGCACAAAAACTGCCCTTTGCGGGTCAAAAACCCTATCCACGCCTATTTTCCTGAATTCATTTATGGCAACGGGGCCGGTTATGTCGTTAGCCAGTGTTATATCAACCCTTGCTGTGATTAAATCGCCCGGTTTCACTTCTTCCAGGCCGGCATGGGCCGCTAATATCTTTTCCGTGATTGTCATTTCTCTGGTCATGAATAGAGCCTTTCTTTTTACTTTTTGCCTGTTTCCCTTTAGTTATATACAATAATATTATGAAAAAATTCATAAACAAAAAAACTCTGGGGATTTTAGTAAGCATTGTATTTATTGCAATTATACTCCACCATACAGACATGGGAAAAACCGTAAAATCTTTTGAGCAAATAAAACCTGTTTGGGTTGTGTCTATAATTCCTTTTTTTCTGTTTGCCTTTGCTGCCAGGGCTCTCAGGTGGCGAATTTTTCTCGCTGACAGGGGCTTAAAGTTTAAATCGCTGATAAGCTCTATATTTATAGGTTTTAGCCTGAACTGCATACTGCCTGCCCGGGCGGGCGAGATTTACAGGGCTTATTTCTTCAGCAAAAAAGAAAACCTCAATAAGACAAAAGTATTTACCTCGGTAATTCTCGAAAGGTTTTTTGACGGTTTTGTGCTGTTCATAGTACTGCTGACGGCTATTTACCTGGTGCACAGCAGCGCATTATTCCTTAAGATAGCATTTTTGGCGGGGTTAATCTTTTTGGGCGGGCTTGCCTTTTTGCTGGTTCTTGTAAAAATACAAAAAAACGGAACCAGAAGGGAGAATATAAGGTTATTTTTCTTAAAATTAAACGCAAAGAGACCTGAGTCGGTAAACAGGGTTTTTTCGGTTATAGACTCGTTTTTTGAAGGGTTAAAGGCCCTGAATTCAAACAGCCTTCTGGCTAAAGCCTTTTTAATGACCTTTTTAATATGGTCAATGGAGGGCACTATTATGTATCTTGTAATCAAGGGCTTTGGTGTTAATATTTCATATTTTGGGGCGTTTCTGGTGTTGGCGGTAACAGCTTTTTCGTCGCTAATACCTGCCGGACCTGCCGCAATCGGCCCGTACCAGTGGGGCTATATAATTGCCCTGGCTGCATTTAACGTAGAGCGGGAACTTGCCCTGGCCGTATCAATAACAAACCAGTTTATTATAATACTTTTAATCCTTTCCTTCGGGTTTTATTTTATGTGGAAGGACCATATAAGCATTAATGACAGGGAAATAAAAAGGGAGTTAAACTGGAGTTGACACTTTTAGCATACCGTTTCCGGACAGGGCGATTTTGCCGGTTTTAACGGATGTTTCAAACGTTACTTCAATTTGTTTTTCCTGTTTATTTTCAGGGGTGATTTTATTATGTTCGTTTATTAGCTTGATTTTGCAATTACTCAAAGCCTGACCTCCAATTTACAAGAGAACATTGGAATATATTATCTCTATATTTTATACTATAACCTAATTTTTATTTTTTACAAGTCTAAATCCAAAACAAATTCACGTTATGTAACTATTTTTATTATTTTTCCATTTGTCATGCTTAATCCTGGAGCAAGCTAAGAACAGGATTTCAGTTAGCGCAGATGTTTTTATGTTTCAATATATTCTTTTAGTTTTCGGCTTCTGTTTGGATGCCTGAGTTTCCTGAGCGCCTTGGCTTCAATTTGCCTTATTCGCTCCCTGGTAACTCCGAAAAGCTGTCCTACTTCCTCTAAAGTCCTTTGCCTTCCGTCATCCATACCGAATCTTAGCCTTAACACGTCACGCTCCCTGGGGGACAGGCTTCTTAATACTTCCGCAAGGTCTTCCCTGAGCAATTCATGGGCTACTGTCATAACGGGGGCATCAGCCTCCTTGTCCTCGATAAAGTCCCCGAGCCTGCTGTCCTCTTCCTTGCCGATGGGGGTTTCCAGGGAAAGCGGTTCCTGGGCTACTTTAATAATTTCCCTTAATTTATGAAGAGATATGCCCATAGCCTCGGCTATTTCCTCTTCTTTCGGCTTACGGCTAAGGTCCTGCGCCAGTTTCCTGGTAATTTTCTTGAGCTTGTTAATGGTTTCGACCATATGGACGGGAATCCTTAT
>JANQGS010000156.1 GCA_028277195.1 Candidatus Gastranaerophilales bacterium | reverse complement strand
TACGGTTAATGTCTGGAGCAGTATAAGCGAAGCGGGAGCGATGAATTTTGGAAAATCCGGCTTTGCCGGTTTTCAAAAATTCAAACTCATTCATGTATATTATATTTGGCGCAACATCCTGCTAGCTCCCCTTAAACTCAGGCTCTCTCTTTTCAATAAAAGCGCTCATTCCCTCTTTTTTATCCCGGCTGTCAAAAGATAAACCAAAAACATAATGCTCAACCTTCATTGCTTCATCTTTTTGCAAATCAAGCCCTGCCCTGAGTGCTTTTTTAGCATAATTTAGAATTAAAGGCGACTTTTCCAGTAACTTTTGAGCAAAGTTTTTAGATGTGCCAAGAAGCTCTTCCGGTGGGGTTAATTCATCAACAAGCCCAATTTCTTTAGCTTCTGAGGCTGAAACAAACTTGCCTGTGTATATCATATCCCTGGCATGTTTATAGCCTACCAGTCTCGGCAGCCTGTAACATCCTCCCCAGCCGGGAATAGTACCGATTGAAATTTCCGGCTGGCCAAGCCGGGCTGCTTCTGACGCTATTCTGTAGTCACATGCAAGGCTTAGCTCGCACCCGCCCCCAACTGCAATGCCGTTAATTGCTGCTATAGTGATACAGTTAAGGTTTTCAGCCTGGTTGAAAACAGATTGGCCCAGTTTTGCCAGCTCTTCTCCCTCCTGCTGACCCATATCAACCATTTGCTTTATGTTAGCCCCGGCTACAAAAGATTTTCCGTGGCCGGTAAATATTAATACCCCGACGGACCGGTCATTATCGATTTCTTTCAGGATTTCCGAGAGCTCGTTAAGGGATTCCTTGCAGAACCGGTTAATTTTTTCCGATGTTTTTATTGTTAAAACAGCTATATTGCCTTCTTTTTCCATAGAAAACCTAGTACTCATAAAATCCCGCTCCTGTCTTTTTTCCTAACTTTCCGGCCTCTGCCAGCTTCCTGAATATAGGGGCCGGTGCGTATTTATCCGAACCCAACTCCTTTTGCAGGGTCTCCATAATAGAGCTGCAAACATCAACCCCTATCATATCAGCCAGCGCAAGAGGGCCGATAGGGTGGTTAGCCCCGAACATCATAGCCTTATCAATGTCTTCAGCGCTGGAAACCCCTTCTCCATAGAGTATCGCCGCTTCATTAATCATTGGTATAAGCGCCCTGTTTACGATAAATCCCGGTGATTCTTTGACCTCCACAGGCTCTTTACCCAGTGAAAGCACAAAGTCTTTTGCTGTGTTAAATATTTCTTGATTTGTGTTTTCGGTTTTTATTAACTCAACCAGCTTCATCACTGCAGGAGGGTTAAAAAAGTGCATCCCAATTACATTTCCCGGTTTATTATACAGCCCCGCAAGCCCTGATATCTTTAACGCAGAGGTGTTTGAGGCTATTATTGCACTGGAGTTGGCGTTTTCATTTAATTGAGCAAAAAGTTTTTTCTTAATTTCAAAGTCCTCACTAACAGCTTCAATTATTAATTCCGAGCCGAAAACTGTCGTAAAATCAGTTGAAATAGTAAGGTTATTAAGTGTCTCTACTCTTCTTTCATCAGTTATAACCTCTTTTTCCACACTTTTTAAGAGGTTTTTCCCGATTTTTGCCTTTGCTTTTTGCACAAATTCTTCTTTAATATCAATCAAATTAACCTTATAATCCCCTATAAGCGACACTGTGGCTATACCTGAGCCCATTGTGCCCGCTCCGATTACTGAAACCGTATTTATTTTCATTTTTTAAACTCCTTTTATACTCATTGCTATGCCCTGGCCTCCGCCGATACATAGTGAGGCAATGCCTTGTTTCAGGCTGTTATTCTTCATTGCGTTTATTAAAGTGACTATGATTCTCGCGCCGGATGCTCCTATCGGGTGACCAAGAGCTATTGCGCCCCCGTATATATTTACTTTTTCAGGATTTATATTAAGTTCCTTTAGTACAGCAAGCGATTGCACTGCAAAAGCCTCGTTAAGCTCAAACAAGTCAACCTCTGAGAGGTTAACTCCCAGTTTATTTATAGCCGCAACAGGCCCTATACCCATAACAGCAGGGTCAACACCCGCGGAGGCAAACCCTGTAATTTCCGCTACGGGCGTTATTCCTTTTTCCAGGACAAACTTTTCGCTTGCCAGAATCAAAGCCGCTGCTCCGTCGTTTATGCCTGAAGCGTTGCCTGCTGTTACTGTGCCGTCTTTTTTAAATGCGGGTTTAAGAGCTGAGGGCTTTTCAATGGTTGTCTCCGGCCTAATATGCTCGTCCTGGGAGCAGTCCTCGATTAATTTGCCTTTTCTGACCGGCATGGAAACTATTTCCTTGCAGAATAGACCTTCTTTTGTGGCTTTAACTGCTTTTTGCTGGCTGTTATAAGCAAATTCATCCTGCTGTTGTCTTGAAATATTGTATTTTTCAGCCAAATTCTCCGCTGTAATGCCCATATGATAGTCATTAAACGCGCACCACAACCCGTCATTAACCATTGAGTCAATCATTTCCTTATGCCCGAACTTTAAGCCCGTTCTTGCGCCGTTCAAAACATAAGGCGCCTGGTTCATGTTTTCAGTGCCGCCTGCGATAACAACATCAGCCTCGCCAAGGGCAATTGACTGAAAAGCGTTATGGACTGCTTTCATCCCGGAACCGCACACTTTATTTACGCTATATGAGGGTACTTCCCGCGGGATACCTGATTTAAGGGCTATCTGGCGTGCTATATTCTGGCCGAGCCCTGCCGAGAGGACATTCCCAAATATAACCTCATTTATTTCCCCGGATTTGAGCCCGGTAGTTTCCAGTAAATTCTTTACAACAGCGCTGCCTAAGTCCACTGCCGGAATTTTTTCGAACGAACCTCCAAAAGTCCCTATTGGTGTTCTTTTAGCACGTATTATGTAAACCTTTTGCATTATCTCTTCCCTTTTAATTAACCAGGCTTATACGCATTTTATCGAAAATATGAAAAGCGTCAAAATAAAATTCTGTGTCTAAACTTCCTTCAATAAAGCCCCGTCAGGAAGTAAATTTTATTTAAAGAAGGCATTTCAGTCTATAAAAAAACAGATTATTGTATTAACTAAGTAAGTTTATTTGAATTATATATCTAACACCCCTGAAAAAAAGTTTTTTCCAGGGAACACAAAAATAATTTACATTTTTTAATTTTTTCAGCACCTTTGATGATAGCGGAATTTTTTGAAGTTGGACCAATTTAAAATTGGTCCAACTTATTATTTTCTTCATAAATAATCATGCTCAGGTTACTAAGTTAATAAATATTATTCAATTTTTATGACATATAGGCATTTAAAAACAAATTATATGTCCTAAAAGCCAGAAGTCAATTTAATTAATATAGATAATGTCATAATGTTGATTGATAAATATCAAGCTGGCATACTGAACTCGTTTAAAGTAGAACAATAGCTGGAATATCGCCAATAAATGAATAGAGATGAAGTTTTAGAAATACTTTCTCAGAATCTAAGAGTAGAAAGAGCCAGAAAGAAATATTCACAGGACCAACTTGCTGAAAAAGCAAATATAGTCCAGGAAACTGTATATCGTATCGAAAATAAAAAAATGAACCCAACTATACTTATAGTAGCTAACCTGGCATTAGCTCTTGATATAAAGCTGGATAGCCTTTTGCCCCTTCCTAATAAGACTGAAGCAGATAATTAATAATATGAATATACTTTTGTTCTCTCTCTACTCAGTGTTTTTATTGCTCCTGTTCATAAAAACCCCGGGCAAAATAAGCTGCCTCGCGCAAAATCCCCATGTTTTCAGCCTGGTGGGGCTTATCGGGCTTTACAGGTATAGCCTGTGGCTTGCGCACATTATCAGGGCACTGTTTTATGAAAATGTCCTCTACAAAAACATCAGGAAAACAATTGATTTAATGCCCGAATACGCCTGGAAGCCCAAAAGACTGTACTTTATAATAGCCTCATTCCGGGAAGAGCCCAAAATCCTCTACGCTTCAATAAAATCAATCATCCAAGAAGCAAAAAACCTGGACCTGCCCGCAACTTTATGCATAGGCACAGCAAGCGGGCACGATGAAAAAATTGTGTGTGACGCCATAAAAACTACCCCCTGCGGCAATAAGGTAAAAGTTGTGTTCATAAGGCAGGACTACCCAAATAAAAGGCTGCAAATGGGCTATGCCCTCAGGTCACTGGTGAGGCAGGGGCTCGGGGAAAACGACCCGGTTGTATTTATGGACGGCGACAGCGTCATACAGGCCGGCTCGCTGCGCAAATGCCTCCCTGTTTTTGCTCTACACCCTGATGTTGACGCCCTGACAACCAATGAAAAAGCTGTTGTCATAAATTCAGGCACTCTGGAAAACATATACAACCTCAGGTTTGCGCTGAGAAACCTGCATATGCAGTCGCTGGCCCGCTCAAAAAAGCTGCTGTGCCTGACCGG
>JANQGS010000104.1 GCA_028277195.1 Candidatus Gastranaerophilales bacterium | reverse complement strand
TAGCGGATTTCCAGGTAATATATTCGTAAGAAAGAGGTATGTTATTCTTTTTATTTACCAGCTCGGCCTGTTCTATAATATACCTGCAATACTCAGGCGCAACAAGCAATCCCGTGGATTTTTCCTTAAACCTCTCAATAATCCTGATGAAATCATCCCCGCTTATGCCGTAAAACCCGAAACAGTCCAGAATGCCCTGTATGTCATTTATTATTAAGTTCATCATCAGGATATCCCCGTTTGGCTTTATCCTGCTGACAATAACAGCCTGGTTGCCCATCCCGTCGGGAATATTTGTATAGCATTCGTGAATATCAGATATTTTTGCTATTTCCCGGCTTTGTTCAGAGCCGTCGGCGTTTTCGATGTCTACGCCGGACAGCTTAAGTTTGTTGAGGTTTATCCTTGCTTTTTTCCTTATTTTTTCGTTATCCGAAAAATCAATAAGCTCCTTAAGCACAGGAACAGCCCTTTTGGCTCTTGATTCCCCTAAAAGTTCCATTAAGTACTCGTCCATATGGGGAGCAATCCTTGATTCCAACGCCGGGGCCGTCACATTAACAATATACTCGCTTTTATAATCCTCCCTCAAAGACTGGATAAGGTTGAACTGCTCACTTTCAGGCAAGGAAAACAAAAAATCAAGAAAATCTATCTGGGCCTCGGGGTTTACCGAGGAGATTTCGAGTAATTTTTTTGTTTCCTTATCCACGATAGCTTTTGGGTCTTCCAGGTAATGCAGGAACTCCTCGGGGTCTGTATTATCACCGAGGTTTTTGAGCGTAATCCCGGCAATATCCTTTACCTCATCCGAAATATAAGGTGATTTAATATAAGACCATAAAGTATCCCGCAACTGCTCGAGCGTGCCGAATTCCTGTAAAAACAGCGATATAATCTGGCCTTTGCGGTAATTTGTTTTTTCCATTTCCCTGGCGAGGATTTCCACAACATAATCCCTGTTTTTAATTAAGCCGAGTTTTTTTATGCATTTAACCTGCTGCTCCCTTGACATTTCATCAATTGAGTCAAATTTTTGGAGCATCAGGGTAACTTCAGCCCTTATCTGGAGTTTTGAGAGTTCTCTTTTCTTCAAAATTCAAGCCTTACTGTTTAGCAGCCCCCTGCCAGAAATTATCCAGCACTTTTTGCACTTCTGATGAAGGCAACCTGTCTTCCAGGATAAAATACTGGACGCATATCATCACACATTCAGAACAAATATTTACCTCGGGCCCTTTAATCATTTTAATGACCATATGGTTTGGCCTGCCGCAAAACGAGCAATAAACAGGCTCCTGCTGCTGTTGCTGGGGCTGTTCCTGTTTTTTTTCGGTTTTTCTGGAGGGCCGGCCTTTTTTCCTGTTGCCCGAGAGGGAGACTACCTTTTCTTCATCACTCATAAGTTATCCTTTTATAACATATCTCATTGTATATTGTATATTTTAATACAAAATATGTCATGGGGGGAGTAAAAAGTAGTAATAAATAAAACCTTGCCTTTGCTAATTTTTCTTTATTTCAACCTATCTTTGAGTTCTCCAAAAAGGCCAAGAAGGTTTTTTTTATCAAAAAATTTAACATTTCTAATTTCAGCTGGTTGCCTTAGGGAGCCATCAATTGAGACCAGGTAAATATTTTTAGGAGGAATGCCTCTATTAATGGCTGTATCTGCTAAATCAAGACCCCTGCCTTTTCCTCGCTCTATTCCGGGATCATCCAGGTGACCGGCTGTGACTAAAATATCAAATTTTTCTCCTTTGCCTAATTCTTTCTGAGCTTCATCTAAAGTGTCTGCCATAACAAGCTCATGTTTAGATAATTCCTTTTCAGCAGTCTCCTCAATAACTTGCGCCAGCGTTGGGTTTTGTTCTGCCCACAAAATCCTGGCATCAAACGCCAGGCGGTTTTGCGTATAGGGGTTGCTTCTGCTTAATCCGGTAATCATAGTTTTGTTTCTCCTTTTTTAACTTGCATAAGTATTAAAACACCTGAAAAAATATTTTGACATTTTTAATAAAAATTTTTTTGGAGTATAATTCTGTTATATATACAGGAAATTTGAATATAAACGAGGTGAAACATGACAGTTAAGGAAAAAGAAACCCGGCTAAACAATCAGGTTGACCCTGAAAAGAAAAGGTCTCTGGAATCAACCATTAACAAGATAGAAAAGGACTTTGGCAAAGGCGCGATAATGCGCCTCGGCGACAAAACAGGGGTAGGAGTCGAAGTTGTACCGACAGGCATACTCTCCCTTGATGTTGCATTAGGAATAGGAGGAGTGCCAAGAGGCAGGATTGTCGAGATATTCGGCCCGGAAAGCAGCGGTAAAACAACCCTTGCCCAGCATATCATAGCAGAAGCCCAGGCAAAAGGAGGCATAGCCGCATTTATTGATGCGGAACACGCTCTTGACCCTGAATACGCAAAGAATCTCGGTGTAAAAATTGAGGAGCTGCTGGTCTCCCAGCCGGATACAGGAGAGCAGGCGCTTGAAATAACCGAGGAGCTCGTCCGCTCAGGAGCAATAGACGTTATAGTAATAGACTCGGTTGCGGCACTCGTCCCAAAATCCGAAATAGACGGGGAAATGGGTGATGCGCAGATGGGCGTGCAGGCAAGGCTCATGAGCCAGGCCCTCAGGAAATTAACCGGTATAGTAGGCAAAACACGCACTACTGTAATATTCATAAACCAGCTCCGCCAGAAAATAGGCGTTTTCTACGGCAACCCCGAAACAACAACAGGCGGTAATGCCCTTAAATACTACGCCAGCCTGCGGCTTGACATAAGAAAAACCGAAACCCTTAAAAAGGACAACCAGGAATACGGCAACAGGGTAAAGGTCAGGGTGCTTAAAAACAAAGTAGCCCCTCCTTTCAGGATTGCCGAATTTGACCTTATTTACGGCGAAGGAGCTTCCAGGCTCGGCTGCATCCTCGATGTGGCGGTTGATATGGATATTGTCAACAAATCAGGAAGCTGGTACAGCTTTAAAGAGGAAAAACTCGGCCAGGGCAGGGAAAAGACCGTCGAAACCCTGAAAGAAAAACCCGAAATCCTTGAGGAGGTTGAAACCCTCGTAAGACAGAAACTTAAAACCAATAAACAAAATCCCCGGGAAAATGCCGAAGAAAAGGAACTGAATGAAATTACGGCATGATATATATAAATCATTAATGTTATGCTAATATTGTAATTCAGTAAGAGTTTATAATTGTTTTTTAGATATAAATAGAGGTACGGGACAATCGAAGGTAACAGCTTATTTATATTGCTTGGCATAATTTTTGCCGTTATTACAGTGCTATTGGGGGCATATGTAGTGTTTCTCAGTACGCAGCTGGGCAATAAAACAAACCAGGTAAATAAAATTAATGAAGAAGCGGAAAAACGAACCAGGGAAGCTGAAGAGCAGGTAAAAATCCATAAAAAAGAAGCTATTATATCTGCCAGGGAAACCCTCCACAATGAAAAACAGGAGTTCGACAGGGAAGTCAAACAAAGAAGGCAGGAAATCAGCAGGCTTGAGAGCAAACTCCTCGAAAAAGAGGAAAAAATGGAAGTTAAAATGCAGTCAGTCGCTGACAGGGAAGCAGACCTGGCTAAAAAGCTCGATGAATTGTACGAAAAGGAAGACTACCTGGCGGAACTGGTCCAAAAGCAAACACAGGAGCTCGAGAGAATCTCCGGCATGTCAAATGATGAAGCTAAAAAGATTTTGCTTGAGCAAATGGAAAAAGAGCTAAAACTCGAGGCAGCCCAGCTGATTCGTGAAAATGAGCAGTATATAAGGGAAACTTCCAATATAAAATCAAGGGAAATCCTCTCATCAACCATGCAAAGATGCGCCATAGACCAGGTTGTCGAGTCAACGGTATCCGTGGTCAACCTGCCCAATGACGAAATGAAGGGAAGGATTATCGGCAGGGAAGGCAGGAATATTCGTGCCCTGGAAACACTTACCGGCGTTGATTTAATTATAGATGATACTCCGGAAGCGGTTGTAGTTTCTTCTTTTGACCCGATAAGAAGGGCTGTAGCAAAGCTGGCGCTGGAAAAATTAATAAGCGACGGGCGTATTCACCCGGTGAGAATTGAAGATATGATTGAAAAAGCCCGTGAAGAAATTGAGGAATCTATGTACAAGGAGGGTGAAGCATCAGCCCTTAGCCTGGGCATCATAAACCTTCATCCCGAAATGCTCAGAAAGCTCGGAAGACTGTATTACAGGACAAGTTACGGCCAGAATGTACTGAAACACTCAATGGAAGTAAGCCAGCTGGCCGGCTCAATAGCGCATGAAATCGGCGCTAATATAGAAATAGCAAAACGGTCGGGATTATTGCACGACATAGGAAAAGCGCTCGACCAGAACCAGGAGGGAACTCACATACAGCTGGGAGTTGATTTTGCCAGGAAGTATGGTGAAAAAGAGGACATAATCCATGCCATAGAGGCCCACCATGACGACGTACCCGCAAAAACGGTTGAGGCCGAGCTTATAAAAATAGCTGACTCCCTGAGCGCGGGCAGGCCCGGAGCCAGAAGGGACACTCTTGAAATTTATATCAAGAGGATTAAAAAACTGGAAGAAATCGCGACCAGCTATGAGGGCATTAAGCGGTCATTTGCGGTGCAGGCAGGCCGGGAAGTGCGGGTAATGGTAATGCCGCAGGCGTTCGATGATGTGGCTGCCGAAAAGCTGGCAAGGGATATTGCAAAGAGAATTGAAGCGGAAGTGGATTATCCCGGACAGATAAGGGTTACCGTGGTCAGGGAAGTC
>JANQGS010000190.1 GCA_028277195.1 Candidatus Gastranaerophilales bacterium | reverse complement strand
CGCTTATAATAATCCTATAGCCTGATGCGGTAGCTGTAAGGGTTGCTTTTGCCTTTTCCCTGAGGTTTATTCCCTCGATATAGTCTGAAAAACTTACTTCCAGCCCTTTTTCAGGCGACTTTTTTATTTCGTCTATGTTGATTTTCAATTTTTATTTTCTTTATATTTTCTTTACATCTAAGATTTAATTCTATGTAATAGAAAGATTTTGTCAATTATTAATATATGTTAAAAAAAATAGCCGAAAAAACATAGCGCTACAAAATATAATCAACAATCTCAAAATCCAGGTTTTCCTCTTTCTTGATTTTTTCCAGGAAAAGCATTACCCCCTCTTTTACTAAAACAGTGGGGACTATTATATCCGCCGGTAAATCCCTGATTTGCCCGGGGGAAAACAGGGGATATTTACAGTCATTTGTTTTTTCTGCGTTTTTATCAATAAAACCCTTAAAATTCGGGTAATTAAGCCCGACTTCTTCTGATAATTTTCTCATATATTCTCCGTATCCGTAAAAATAAATATTTTTACCCCGGTTTTTATTGAAAAAATTCCCCAGTATTTCAGGGGTTAGCTCGCTTAAATACTTTTTACGCCTGGCTTTCCAGTCATTTTCAAGTTTCAGGAACAATTTTTTATGGTTCTCGTTAATCCTGTTAACATTCAGAAACAGGGCCTCATTTTCCGATAAATCCCGGTAAATGCGGGTAAAATGCCTTACCATTAATTCATCGCCGTAATATTTTTCCATCCATGCCCTGGAGTTAATGCCCGTAGTTTTTAGTTTTTCAGGTTCATTAATTAACTCGCGGAGGGTTTTTTCCAGGTTGAAAATGCCGGTGTTTATCCAGGGTAAATCATTGCTCCCGGTTAGTTTTTTAGTTATGTTAACGACTCTCTCATCCAGGAAAGCTATTGTTGTAACGCCCTGGGAAAGGGCTTCCAGGCTATTTCTATGGAAACTTCCGGTTATGACCTCGTCTATATGAATATGCGATACCCGCTTCAAAGCCAGGCATTGACTATGAGGCAGTGTATAACCGGAGAGTACCTTAATTCCCCTCTCTTTCAGGGAATTTAACACATGCATTGTTTCGCAATACCCCTTTGTGTCCCAGCTTTTGCTGTATTCATCGCTTATCCAGGCCGTACAGGGGCGGGAGGGAAAGTAAGATACCGAAACATCACCTGTTTTTTCCCCGGGAATATATAAAGTATTATTTACCGGTATTGTTTGAGGGACTACCATTGCCCTCGGGTAGTACCTTTCGGGGTATTGCGCAATAACCAGCTGCGGGTAGGGCAGGTTTAGTATTTCCGGTATTTTAATATTAAAAAATTTTGACAGTAAGTGCGGGACTGAGTGAAACTGGTAAATTATTTTCTTCCCCTGGCGCCTGAGCTTATCGAAGTTAATGCCAAAATTGTTTTCAACGGGGTGTATTGCCTGGTGAAGGTGTATAATATCAGCCCTCCCCAGCAGTTCAAGCACCTGCTCCTTATCTTTTTCAAATACCAGGTCTTCCTCAAAAACACGCTTATTCAGGCTGTCTGTTTTTAGCTTTACAAAGCGCGCTTTCACGTCCGTGTAAGCATTAAGGGCTTTTACCAGCTCAATCGGGCTGCCTGCGACATCTGTTATGGAAAAATGTATTACGTTCAAAGAATATTTCCCGGTTAACCTGAATTACTAATTACATAATAGCAAAATTTTTTATTCAAACAAAAACCCGCACCAGGCGGGTTTTTGTATTTTAACTTGCTGTGTAAGCTAGTATCCCATATCAGGCATGCCAGCCGGCATTGCTGGAGCAGGTTTCTCCTCGGGGATGTCAACTATGGCAGCTTCCGTAGTAAGCACCATAGCAGCTATTGACGCCGCATTTTCGAGCGCTGACCTTGTTACTTTAGCCGGGTCAACAATACCTGCTTGAATCATGTCAACATATTCATTCTTCTGTGCGTCAAAGCCTATATTAGGGTCTTTTTCGAGCAGTTCCCTGATTCTCTCGGCGACCACTTCGCCTAAAGAGCCGGCATTGTTGGCTATTTGTATAACAGGAGCGTCCAGTGCCCTCACAAGGATTTCTGCGCCTGTTCTTTCATCGCCCTGGAACTCGGAAATCCTGCTTGTTAACACCTTGGCCACTTTTAACAGCGTAACGCCGCCGCCGCTTACTATTCCTTCTTCAATAGCAGCCCTGGTTGCGTTAAGAGCATCTTCAATCCTGAGCTTTTTATCCTTTAATTCGGTTTCTGTAGCAGCTCCGACTTCTATTACCGCAACCCCGCCGGCTAGCTTGGCAAGGCGTTCCTGCAATTTTTCCCTGTCATACTCGCTGTCGGAGTCCTCTATTTGTCTTTTAATGACTTTTACCCTGTCGGCAACCGCGTTTTTCGTTTCATCGCCGACCACAATAGTTGTCTTGTCCTTAGAAACGGTTACCCTGCGGGCTTTACCCATCATCTGGGTGGTTATGTTCTCTAATTTAAGGCCGAGTTCCTCGGTGAAGATATCGCCTCCCGTTAAAATAGCAATATCCTCGAGCATGGCCTTTCTCCTGTCGCCAAAGCCCGGAGCTTTAACCGCAACGGCCCTTAGCACTTTTCTCATTGTGTTAACCACAAGTGTTGCCAGGGCCTCGCCTTCGACGTCCTCAGCAATAAGCAGGATACCCCTGCCTTCCCTTGCTACCTGCTCAAGAACAGGCACTAAATCCGCAACGAGGTTAATTTTCTTGTTCACGCAGAGCACAAACGGGTCATCAAGGACTGATTCCATTCTTTCTGAGTCAGTCACGAAGTATGGGCTGATATAACCCTTGTCAAACTGCATACCTTCTACAACTTTGAGCTGTGTTCCGGTTGTTTTAGACTCCTCTACTGTGATAACTCCTTCATTTCCGACTTTATCCATAGCATCAGCGATTAAGTTGCCTATAGTTTCGTCGTTACCGGCTGAAATTGTGGCAACCTGGGCGATTGACTCCTTGGATTCTACTTTTTTAGCGTTTTGCTTGATTTCATCAACCGCTATTTCAACGACCTTATTAATTCCACGTTTAATGCCTATTGGGTTTGCGCCTGCAGCAACGTTTTTAAGCCCTTCCTTAACAATTGACTGGGCAAGCACTGCGGCTGTTGTAGTACCGTCGCCCGCTACATCATTGGTTTTGCTGGACACTTCCTTGACCAGCTGTGCGCCGAGGTTTTCAAGGTTGTCCTCGAGCTCAATTTCTTTTGCGATTGTCACACCGTCATTAACTATCTGGGGTGCGCCGAATTTTTTGTCTATAACGACATTACGTCCTTTTGGGCCAAGGGTGACCTTTACAGCGTTAGAAACTGAGTCAATTCCCTTTTCCAGCGACTTACGCGCGTCTTCGTCAAAAACTATTTTTTTTGCCATTTTTTATAACTCCTTATTATTATCCGATAACTGCTAAAATATCCCTTACTGACATAATTTTGTATTCTTCACTTTCAATTTTTATTTCTGTTCCGCCATATTTTGTGAAGAGCACAACATCTCCTGTTTTAACTTCCATTTCTTCTCTCTGGCCGTTCTCGAGAACCTTGCCCGCTCCTACGGCCAGCACTTCGCCTTTTTGCGGTTTTTCCCGGGCTGAGTCAGGTAAGATAATCCCGCCGGGGGTTGATTCCGTTTCCTCAATAACCTTAATTACCACTTTATCCGCAAGTGGTTTCAGTTTCAGTTCTTTTGCCATATTTCTCAATTCCTCCAAAAAAATACTTTAAATAATAGTAACAAAAACAACTTTTTAAAGATACTTAAAAATTTTTTCAATAAAATATTTAGCATCTTTTTTTCTAAACTTTTAAAAAGTTAATAAAAATTTAATTATTTAAAGATTAGTTACTTCTTTCGCTTAATCAACAAGGCCAGACTTTATCAGCATTTTGTGCTTCTAAAAATTTACAAATAAAAACTGCCCGTATACTTCAGGACAGTCTTTATTTTATAAAATTTTGCTGATTCAGCCTATGCGTTAGTGTAAAGTAATTTTGAACCAAACTTGAAGTTGCCGTTATCATCGAGAATTGCTCTCATTTCTTTTTGGCTGACGTATTTATTTCCGTCTGTATTTGCTTTTAATATTTTTCTGAGCATGCCTTTTTGAATGTGAAGTATCTGTTTATCCATAGTGTTAAGGTTGCCTGATTTTAGTTCATCTTTAATCTTTTGGAGCTCCTGTTTTATAACATTTACCGAAAAGTTAGAGCCATTATTTTTAGGGCCGGCTATTCCGTTATCCAATTGCATAAGGTTGAAGAATTGGAAGGCGGTGTTGGCATCAACTGAAAACCTTCCGTTACCGTTTTGGTTTACCCTGTCTAAATTAAAATTGTTGTAATTTCCGTTAATGAAGTTATATCCGCTTTTTATTTCCGCAAGAAGTCTTTCATCAGGTATA
>JANQGS010000142.1 GCA_028277195.1 Candidatus Gastranaerophilales bacterium | reverse complement strand
GGCCTGGGGCGTTGTATGGCCCTCAAAAATATATTCATCCCCCGAGGAGAACCTGCTCCCGAGAGTGCCTATGAGCGCGCAGCTTATGCCGGCCTTTTCAAAAATACTTTCAACCATATGTGTTACGGTTGTTTTCCCGTTAGTGCCGGTAACGCCTATTAACCCGAGTTTTTTTGACGGGTAATCATAAAACATTGCCGCCAGCCGGGCCAGGGCCGGTTTTGTATCTTCCACAACCATGTGGGGACAGGAAATTTCATTTAATTTTTTTTCGGAAATAATTAATGAAGCGCCGTTTTGGGCTGCCCGGGCCGCAAAGTCATGCCCGTCATAATTTTCGCCCTTAATGCACACAAAAACGTTTCCCTGTTTGACCCTTCTGGAATCATAGGTTATGCCGGTAATGTTTTCCAGTATTTCCTTATTAATATCCATAATTATTATTCATATCACAAATTCAATGTCCTGCCCACTTCGGTCGCAACAGCGTTAAATACCGGACCCGCAACCGTTGAGCCCCAGGCGTTCTTTACCCCGGGGTTATCAATAACCACCATAATAAGTACTTTCGGGTCTTCAGCGGGAAAATACCCTATAAATGAAGCGTATACCTCTGGCAAATAACCGCTGCCCCCGGGGTTTGGCTTTCTGGAAGTGCCTGATTTCCCGGCAACACTGTATTTTTCTATTTTCCCGGCAGGGGAATCGCTTTTTTTAATACTCTCTGCCAAAAGTTCCGTTATTACCTCACAGTTCTCCTCGGAAAGTATTTTGATTTTTTCAATCCTATCCTCGTCTTCATCGCTTTTTATAACGTGAGGGGTAATCCATACGCCTTTATTAGCTATAGCAGCCACAGCAGACGCCATCTGTACCGGGGTTGTGGCGATGCTGTAGCCGTAACCGATTGAGCCCTGGGTAATCTTATCCCACTTTTCAATCCCGGGAAGTATGCCGGGAGACTCCCCGGGCAGGTCTATTCCTGTTTTCATGCCTATGCCGAACAGGTTGAGCATGCGGTAATGGTCATAGGGCGACATTTTCAGGGCAATTTTCAGGCTGCCCACATTGCTGCTGCGCCTGAAAAGTTCCTCCAGGCTAATTATTCCGGGGTCAGGATTCTGGTTATAGTCATGGTTTTTAATTTCCCAGCCCTGGACCTCAATTTTTCCGGTGTCATCAAGTTTTTCGTCTTTTGTAATTGCCCCTGTCCCCAATGCGGAGGCGACTGTAAGGATTTTAAAAGTTGAGCCCGGCGGGTAAACATCGCTCAATGACCAGTTTTTAATAACTGACGGGTTAAATACATTATATTTGTTCGGGTCATAGTTGGGATAAACCGCAAACCCCAATATTTCCCCGTTTCCTGGATTTAATACTATAACCGTGCCCCTGTCCGCGTCAGTCTTTTTAACCATTTTGGCAAGCTCGGTTTCCGCGGTAAGCTGAATCGCGGAATCAATTGTCAGAACCAGCCTGGAACCCTTTAACGGAGAGGTGATTTTTTCGGGGTCTGTATAAAAATCGTAGATAACGTTGCCTTTTCCGTCATACTCAACCGGTTTGACTTTTGGCAGGCTTACCAGGCTTGTATGCCCGGTCCTCTCTACCCCGGCGGCAAGGTTCGCCTCAAAATTAATATACCCCAGGATATGCGAGGCAAGGTTTCCCTGGGGATAAATTCTCTTGTTCCTCTTTACAAAATCAAGTCCCCTTATCCCTTTCTCAAGGATTTCAGGTTTTATGAGTTTTTCAACGGTTTCAACATTAACGTTCTTTGCAACGGAAATAGTTGAGTATTCGTACTTGCCCAGCTTGTCCCTGAGTACCCGTTCCGGCTGCTTTAAGTGCCTGGATAGCACCGAGGCTATTACTTTCGTGCCTTTATCCTTTACATAATATCTCGGATGGGCGTAAATATCGTATATAGTGGCATCACCGGCCAGCCTGATTCCGTTTCTGTCATAGATTTCCCCTCTGAAGGAAAAATTCCTTTCAGAGCTCCTGTTTTCAATGCCCTGTTTTTTAAGCCCGGGGGAGCGGATTATTTGCAGGTAGCCCAGCTTTATTATTATTATTCCCGCAAGCGCAAGGATTATGAGCTGTATTAGCAGTGACCATAATTTATATTTTTTGGGTTTTATTTTAAGCAGGGACTTCATTTCAGTATAGTTTCCCCTGAGCCGGGGGAGGCTTGCAGCCCAGGTGCTTATAGGCCGCGGGAGAAGCCTTTCTGCCCCGGGGAGTTCTCGATATTAACCCGGCTTGCAGCAAATAAGGCTCGTAAACGTCCTCTATTGTCCTTACATCCTCCCCGAGCGCTGCGGCAATGGTTTCTATGCCTACAGGCCCGCCATTATGCTTGTCAATCAAAAATTTTAACAATTCCCTGTCCGTTATGTCAAGCCCGCATTGGTCTATATTCAACATGCGGAGAGCTTTTTCCGCGATTTTTTCGGTTATTAGCCCGTCTGATTTGACCATGGCATAATCCCTTATTCTTTTTAACAGCCTGTTGGCAATCCTGGGAGTGCCCCTTGCCCTGCAAGCAATTAATTCCGCCCCCTTTTCCGTGATTTTAACCTCAAGGATTGAGGCGGTTCTCCTGATAATTTGCTGCAACTCCTCACGGGTATAAAATTCCAGTTTGTGTATTATCCCGAACCTGTCCCGCAGTGGCCCTGACAGCGCGCCGGCCTTTGTTGTAGCCCCGATAAGCGTAAAGCGGGCCGTGGGTATCCTCAGTGTCCTGGTTTTATCTCCCTTGCCAATGGTCCTGTCTATAGTGAAATCCTCCATTGCGGGATACAATATCTCCTCCGCCACTTTATTCAGCCTGTGTATTTCGTCAATAAACAGGAAATCATTATTTTTCAGGTTCATTAGTATGCCTATCAGGTCCCTTGGCCGCTCAAGCGCCGGGGCTGAGGTTGTTTTTATATTTGAACCCATTTCAGTTGCTATTACAGACGAAAGCGTGGTCTTGCCCAGGCCGGGGGGGCCGTAAAACAGCAAGTGGTCAAGCGGTTCTTGCCGTTTTTTAGCCGCCTGGATTGATATCAGTAGGGTTTCTTTTAACTGTGCCTGGCCTACATACTCTTCCAGTGTTTTAGGCCTGATACTGTTCTCAAAACAATAGTCATATTCGGTTTCTTTTGGGGAAATATTTTCCCTTTTATCCTCTTTATCACCGGGATTGAATTTTTCCCCTTCTGAGATGATAGCCAACTTACTACCCTTCCGCATTCAAATTACTAATCAAATAACATTATACCAGAACTTAATATTATACTCATTTGTTTCATAAATCAGTAAGGCGGTTATATCCCCAACATAGGCTAGGTGTGTTATTTCAATGGGTTTTCCCTTTTAATAGAATTATCTCAGCAAAGGAGGTAAAAATGTTAACAACACTAAGTTTTCAAGCACCATGTATTGAGATGAAGGAATTAAACAACCTGTGGTTTAATATCACGGGATTTACATGTAACTTAAAATGCAGGCACTGTTATTTGAGTTGCAGCCCCTCGAACAAGTCGAGAAAATTCCTTAACATGGAAAAGGTTAAAAACGCGCTTAATGAGGTAAACAAGTCTAAACTTGAGGAAATATACCTTTGCGGGGGAGAGCCGCTCCTGCACCGCGAAATAAACAATATTATAAGACTATGCATTAAGCACACCAATGTAACTATATTAACCAACGCCACTCTTATTAATGACAAAAAGGCCCGCTTTTTAAGACAGATTGAGCTTGATAGTGATTATGAGATTATCTTCAGGGTAAGCCTTGACCACTATAAGGAGCATAAAAATGACGAAGTAAAAGGCAAGGGGAGCTTCAAAAAAACAATGAGCGGTATAAATAACCTGGTTAACAGTGATTTTAACCCTATAATTACCGCGGTTAATTTGTGGGGTGAGGATGATGAGGAGTTTAGAAGAGGTTTTTTTGAACTTTTATCACAATTTGACATTGAGTTTTCCGAGATAAACCTTAAAATACTTCCCGCAATAAAAACAGGCGAGTACCGGGCAAACTTTTGTACTTATAATGAAAACGAACTGGTTACATCAGAGAGCTTTAAAAATACCAGTCCCGAAAAATTTGACTGCGCAAACACAAGGGTTATTACTGACGACGGGGTATATGTATGCCCTGCGCTCATCAATGACCCCAGGGGCAGGGTGGGTGAAAACATCCGTGATGCTTCGTCAAAATTCTTTCTTGAGTTAAACACCTGTTATTCCTGCCAGTGTGCGAACAGCAAATTATTTAACAATGAATGGAGGTCATGAAGTTTTTGCAAAAAGGTGCAGGGTTATTGATGCGTTTACCCTTTTATAACCGGATTCAGGCCTGGTATTAATTGAAACATCCTTTATCCTGACAAGATAATCCATCAGGTATATCTGGTTAATAATGTTTTGGACGTTTTCATATGTGGTTTCCATCTTAAATTTCAGGACCAGCACGGAATGCTCTTTTGATTTTAAGCCCGCGCTGTCTGTTAGCTCCTTAATTTCAGATTCATACGGTTCTACGATATTTAACCCGTTTTTCTTGATAATGTTAAGAATACTGTTTATAAGGCCGCTTGAAGCGTCTTCCAGGGGAATATCCTTATATGGAAGGTCATAAATCTTTACCGGGACTTCAATCTTTTCTTCCGCCTCTTTTTTTGGCCTGGCCAGTAATTTAATACTTCTTTCAATTTTACCGGCGGTTTCTTTGTGCTTGTTAAGCTCAGCGAGGTATTCTCCTGCATTGGAAAAGCCGGGGAAAATAAATCTTGGCAAACCGTATCCCAGTATGGCTAAAAGCAAAACAGTGTAGATTATAGCATCCTTGTCATACTGGGATTTTATTGACTCAAATGCTCCCTTTAATTTTTCCTTGCTCAGCTTTGATTTTAAATTGTTTATGTTGAATTTTTTTAGCATAATTTAATTTCCAAAGAATTTTCTCACGGATTCAGGTAAGTTATCTAAAAAGGTGTCATTTTTATCAGACTTCTTAAGGTCCTCAAATATAAACCGGTAATACTTTTTCGTCCCGACATCGTCCTCTTCCCCGGGCATTGGGGGCGGCGGCAGGGGTAATCCTTCTTCGCCGCCGGAATTATTGCTGATGTCCGGCGCACCTGAGCTTGCGTTAATGGATTTAATCCTTAATTTTTTAAATTTCGCCATTTTTTGCAGGTTTTCATAATAAATTATTATATCTTCTATTGTATAGGATTTTCCGCTTATTACAGTATTCATTTCACTGTCAACAAAAAATGATTCCAGCCATATTTTTTCCGGAATAGTAGCACCAGCAGCGTCATATGATGTAACCAGCTTCAGGTTTGCCTCATAGGCTTCAGCCATAAACCTGTCCAGGTTAAACTTTTTTTGAGGTTTTACATCAAGTTCTTTCATTTTTTTAACCTCAATGATGCTTTTTTTAACCTGTGCCTCAAGGTAACTGTTAATTCCCCAAAAAATAAGGGAAAATATTGTTATGAAAACAGTTGAGGAAATTATGCCTATAAACAAATAAAGGTGAAGGGCTTTTTTAATTCCTATATTTCCCAGTATCCCCTGAATTTCATTTTTTGTATCAGCTTCGGTAAAATTAAAGTTTATATTTATGCCGGCGCTTTGCCAGCAGGCAGTCCCCACACTCTCAGGGCTTGGCGAAGACAGCTCAGTGCTCAGTTGCGACAAGAATATGGGTTTGCCCTGGAATTTATTATTATCTACCGTATGAACATTACAAATAATTTTTATGTTATTTTTTAATTTTTCGGCTGTAAAATCACTTGCCTGGCTTACCAGGTACAGGTTATCCAGGGTTTCCTTCCCTAATTTTTCCGATACCGCAGCCCCGATGGAAGAGTATAAAACCTCTGCCTCTATTGATTTAAGGGCAAGCGGTGTTTCTATTATGTTTAAAAGCTGTGCTCCCTGGAATTTAGCTATTATGTAGTTAATATGTGAAATCGTTACTATGGCCCAATTTGAGTTATTTTCAATATTTTCGTCTAAAACGCCTGATATTGAGAATCCTCTTATTAAAGCCGCAAATGATGTGTCAATAGCGTGAAGTTTCAGGTTATTTTTCGCAAATACCTGCTGTATATTTGCAATCTGGTCTTTTTGTATTATTGAGTAGAGGTATGTATTGGTTAAACTCTGTTCATTTGAGGAAATAAGTATCCAGCTTGGCTTGGGGTCGGTTTTTTTAAATATATAAGACTTTTCGGCTTCAGAGTTCAGGGCGACTTCCAGCTCAATATCCTCAAGGTCAGAAGGCAGTGTTTTCACTGAGGTCAGAATATTTGGCAGGGCCACAAAAAACGGGTAATTAGGCGCTATATCCATTTTATTTATAAGCAGTAAAAGAGACGCCTCAAATTCAGCGGGGTCAACTTGCCTTAACACGTTATCATAGCTAAGCTCTGTCTTCTCAAACTTTTTTACCTGCCCCGAGTCCTTGTTATAGAGTATAACTTCCAGTGTTGAGTCAGAGGATATACACACACCAACGCATTCTGACATGGGTGTGGTTAATTTCTCAATTAAATTCTTAAAATACTCCATAATATTTAAGTTTATTTATTTGTTGCGATTTTAGCAAGTTTTTTACAATAGCTCTAATTTGTACATTAATAATATACTGCCATGTATAGCGAAATTAAAAAAACTGGGGTATTATTTTAAGGAGGAAGACAAGGGGATTTACATCTGACTATGAAAAAAGAAAATATTTTGTTCCTGGTTATACTTGGTCTTATAGTTGCAAGTATTATTGTAATATTTACAAAACCCACAAAACTAGGCCTTGACCTGATAGGCGGCTCAAGACTGGTTCTGGAAGCCCAACCCACTGGTGATGTGCCAAAAATAACCGATGAGGTAATGGATAGCCTTCATTTTTCCATTGAAAACAGGGTAAACTCAATGGGCGTAGCCGAAACTGTAGTGCAAAAAGTAGGCAAGACAAGGCTGCTGGTTGAAATCCCGAATATAAGCG
>JANQGS010000268.1 GCA_028277195.1 Candidatus Gastranaerophilales bacterium | reverse complement strand
GCTGTGGGTTATCTTACAGAATCAATGCATGGTGCGGGTTCGCCGCAGGCGCAGAGGATTATGATTAACCGACTGGCGGGTGTTGAGCGGAAAAAGCAGTTAGCAAAAGACATAGCGCAGATTAAGGAGTAACTTAATGTCTTTAAAAGAGGCAATATCAGCCGTTAAATCCGGCGACAGGATAGTAACAGGCCACGCTGCAGGCGAGCCCATAGTGCTGGTTGAAGAACTGGTAAGGCAAAAAGACCGGCTGGAAAACGCCGAAATAGTGCATATGGTGCCAATGGGCAAGTGCGAGTACTGCCAGGTTGAAGGGCTGGAAAAGCATATCAGGCATAATTCAATATTCGCGGGAGGCCCGTCAAGAAAGGCTATATCCCGGAACAGGGCTGATTATACCCCGGTATTTTTTTCAGACGTGCCCAGGCTCTTTAAGGAAGGGATATTGCCGGTTGATGCGGCGTTTATACAGGTCTCGCCCCCGGACGAGGACGGGAATTGCAGCTACGGGGTATCGGTTGACTACACAAAAGCAGCCGCAGAATCCGCTAAACTGGTCATAGCAGAAGTAAACAGGCAGTGCCCGAGGACTTATGACTCATTCATAAATGTCGCTGATATTGATTATATAGTTGAAACAGACAGGCCTGTTGTGGAATTACAACCCCCGAAAATAACTGAACTTGAGGAAAAAATAGGCGCAAACGTGGCATCACTTATAAAAGACGGCTCAAACCTCCAGCTAGGCATCGGCGCAATCCCGGATGCGGTTTTGAGCTTTCTTAAAGACAAAAAAGACCTGGGTATTCATACGGAAATGTTTTCTGACGGAGTGGTTGACCTGTACGCAGAAGGCGTGATAACCAATAAATACAATAATTTGCACCCCGGAAAGTTTACCGCAACGTTTCTGATGGGGACAAAAAAGCTCTATGACTTTGTGGATAATAACCCTGACATAAACATGCAGCCTGTTGATTATACGAACAATATAATGGTAGCAGGCCGGGTTGAGCGTCTGGCAGCAATAAATTCGGCCATACAGGTTGATTTATTCGGCCAGGTGTGCGCTGATACAATGGGTTACCGGCAGTTTTCCGGTGTGGGCGGCCAGGTTGATTTTGTAAGGGCAGCGAGTGTTTCACAGGGCGGTAAATCCATTATTGCAATGCCATCAACCGCTAAAAGCGGTACAATATCAAGAATTGCTCTTACACTGACCGAAGGGGCATGCGTAACGACCTCCAGAAACGATGTGCATTACGTGGTAACAGAATACGGTATCGCCAACCTGCGAGGAAAGACCGTAAGGCAAAGGGCCAGGGAGCTTATTGGTATTGCACACCCTGATTTCAGGGAGGAGTTGGAGAAACAGGCCTGTGAGGCTATCATATAATGCTTTAATATCAATAGTACCTAATAGTTCACTGCCCCGTCCCTGAGAACCCTTGCCGTGCAGCCGACACCTCCGCCGGGGTCAAAAATACCGGAAGTTTGACACCCTTGAAAGCCTGATAGGCTAATCCTTCGACTTCATCAGTCCTCATTATTACTGATTTTTCCAACATCCCTCATTACTTCCGAGTAGCTCAGATTCTCATCAAGCTCTTTTATACTGCGCCCAAATTAAATTTCAGATTTTTACAGGTAAATGCCTGGAGCAGTATAGCAAAAAGTGCAAAAATATAAAAATTTTTAGGAAAATATGAAAAATGCGTTTTAAAAAGTCATTAATTTTGCAAAGTTTTTAAAATACATTTTAAAAACTGTTGATTTTTTGCAAGATAGTTTTATAATAAAGAAGAAGCAGAAAAAGGTGCTGATATGATAGAAAGAACGGAATATCTTGAAAAGCTAAAAGGGTTTAAGGATAAACACCTTATAAAAATTATAACCGGCATTAGAAGATGCGGTAAATCAACCCTTTTTGAAATATTTCAAAATTACCTGTTAGAAAATAATGTTGATAAAAACCAGATAATTTCAATAAATTTTGAAGACGTTGACTATGAAGAATTAACTGATTATAAGGCTCTATACAATTACATAAAAGCCAGGTTAATCCCTGACAAAATGAACTATGTCTTTCTGGATGAAATTCAGAACGTGCCTAACTTTCAAAAAGCTATAGATAGTTTATTTATAAAGAAAAATGTTGATTTATACCTGACCGGCTCAAATGCTTATATGCTTTCCGGTGAAATATCAACATTATTATCAGGAAGGTATGTTGAAATTCAAATGCTACCCCTGTCCTTTAAGGAATATTTATCCTCTTTTCCTGATAGGACAGATTTAGCAAGAAAGTACAGAAAATACCTTGAAAACAGCTCTTTCCCTTATACTCTGGAACTTGATGATGATAGAAAGCTCATTAGAGAGTACTTGAGCGGTATATATAATTCTGTGGTTTTAAAAGATGTAGTTGCCAGAAACAAAATTTCTGATGTTTCTATGCTGGAAAGTATCATCAAATTTATGTTTGATAACATTGGTAATATTTCTTCTGTAAAAAAAATCAGCGATACAATGACATCATACGGAAGAAAAATTACTGCTCCAACCGTTGAGAGCTATTTAAACGCGCTTGTTAACAGCTTTATTCTGTACCATGTCGGAAGATATGATGTTAAAGGCAAGCAGCACTTAAAAACAGGCGAAAAATACTATGTTGTTGATATTTGTTTAAGATATTTCCTCCTGGGTTCTAAAAAAACAGACTGGGGACATATTCTTGAAAATATAGTTTATTTAGAGCTCTTGCGTCGTGGTTATGAGATATACATAGGAAAAGTCGGAACATTAGAAGTTGATTTTGTAGCAATAAAAGGCGGAAATGTTGAATATTACCAGGTAGCCCATACTGTCAGCAATACAGAAACACTCGAAAGAGAATTAAAG
>JANQGS010000262.1 GCA_028277195.1 Candidatus Gastranaerophilales bacterium | reverse complement strand
TTTTCAGGCTTGCCTCATTGCAGATAACAGCAGCCTTTACAAGCTCGTTTATGCCGGGGAGGGGAAAATGCCCTTTACAGGGGATTATTTCACCTTCCCCGTTGTACCCCTCGCCCGTAACAGTGTATCTTGAGCCGTTTTCCAGGTAGAGCATCCTTACGGTTTGCCTGTTCACGGTTAAAGTGCCTGTTTTATCGCTGGCAATGAGTGTACAGCTCCCCAATCCCTCCACAGCCGGGAGTTTTCTTATAATCACGTTTCTTTTCGCCATTCTCGACATACCCACCGAAAGGGCAACCGTAAGCGCAGCGGGCAGCCCCTCGGGGATTGACGATACCGCCAGCGCAACCGCGAGGAAAAACACCTCTTTTATTGAATAGCCCCTTAAAATCTCGATAAACGCTATCAAAGCGCACGCAAACACCACCAGCATGCTTATCTGGTGGGAAAACCGCTCCATTCTCCTTATTAACGGCGGTTTTGTGCTTTCGAGCGATGTTACGGTCCTTGAGATTTTGCCTATCTCTGTATTTAAGCCTGTTTCAACCACTACACCTATGCCCCTGCCCGCTGTAACGGTTGTGCCGGCATAGACCATATTTTCCCGGTCGCTCAGGGGTACGTCCCTGTCAATTATGTCATCAATTTTGCCCACCTCGACGGATTCCCCGGTAAGCAGGGACTCATCGGCTGTAAGGTTTGTTTCTTTGAGGATTCTCATATCAGCAGGCACTTTATTGCCTGACTCCAGGAGGACAATGTCGCCGGGGACGAGGTTATCAGCGCTGATAAGACGTCTTGAGCCGTCTCTTTTTACCCGGACGTATATTTTTAGGAGGTTATGCAGCGCTGCGGAACTCTTTTCCGCTTTCCATTCCTGGTATGAGCCTATAGCGGTGTTGATAAAGATAACTATAAATATAAAAACCGCGTCTTTTATGTCCTCAAGAAACAGCGCAACGACAGATGCGGCAATAAGCAGGTATATCAGGGGGTTTTTAACCTGGTCGAGTATAATTTTCGCCAGGGAAAGGGGTTTTTTTACGGGCAGGCAGTTTTTGCCGAAAAATTTCAGCCTTTTTTCCGCTTCCCCGCTGCTTAGACCGTGCAGGGAAGCGTCCAAAAGCATTAATACCTCTTTTTCCGATAATTTATACCATTCACGGCTCATTTTTTTATTATGAATAAACCGGGGCGTAATGTTATCCGAAAGCTGAGCAGTAAAAGTTGAGGGGTTTTTAATATTTAAGGTAAAATTAAAAATATTGAGGTATCGCACCTTGAAAACTTATTTAATATGAGAAAAGGCTGCTATGGTTACACAAAACACAACCAATAACTTAAAAATCCTGGAAACAGCGGCAGAAGTGCTCAAAACAGAGGCCTGCTCAATAACAAAACTCATAGAAAGACTCGACTCTTCTTTTGAGAGGGCAATAGACCTGCTGTATAACTGCCGGGGAAGGGTAATAATCACGGGCATGGGCAAATCCGGCATTATAGGCAAGAAAATCGCCGCCACCTTCTCAAGCACAGGCACGCCCTCATTTTTCCTGCACCCCGCAGAAAGCACTCACGGCGACTCAGGCATACTCACAAGGGATGACATAGTGCTGGCGATTTCCAACAGCGGGGAAACCGCGGAATTACTACAGCTATTGCCCCTGGTAAAACGCTTTGGCCTAAAAACCATTGCCATGACCGGTAAAAAAACCTCTACCCTGGCGCAAAAAAGCGATGTAACCCTCGATATATCGGTTGAAAAAGAGGCATGCCCCTACAACCTTGCCCCGACTGCCAGCACTACAGCTACGCTTGCACTGGGAGACGCTCTTGCCGTATGCCTTTTAAAGAGGCGGGGCTTCACTCCGGAGGATTTCTTGATGTTCCACCCTTCAGGCGCGCTTGGAAAGGGTGTTTTCTGGCGAGTTGAGGACTTAATGATAAGCGGGCAAGAGTTGCCCGTGATAGAACCGGGCACTTCGTTCAAAAACGCCATAAGCCTGGTGTCGGAAAAGGGTCTGGGCCTGGCCCTGGTAATAGGAGATTCGGGCAAACTGGAAGGTATTTTAACAGACGGTGACATAAGAAGGACTGTCCAGAAATATGATAACCTGGCAGGGCTAAGGGTTGAGGATGTTATGACCAGAAACCCGAAAACCGTCACAAAAGACGACCTGGCGGCAAAAGCCCTGCAACTGATGGAACAGCACTCGATTACCTCTGTTGTTATATTAAGGGCTGACGGCAGCCCTGACGGCGTATTGCACATACATCACCTTTTAAAAGCGGGAGTGGCCTGATATGAAAGAGAAATTAACGAAAATTAAGCTGGTCGGCTTTGATGTTGACGGGGTTTTGACCAACGGTGAAATTATTTATACCGATAAGGGCGATGAAATGAAAATTTTCAACGCCAAAGACGGCCAGGGCATTAGCCTTTTGAACAAACAGGGGTTTATAACCGCAATCATAACCGCAAGGCAGTCGCCAATAGTCGATAAAAGAGCCGCAGACCTTGGCATAAAGGAGGTTTACCAGGGCGTAAAGAATAAGTTCGAGGTTATTAAGCTGCTAATGGAAAAGTATAATATCGGGCTCTCTGAGATTGCGTATGTTGGGGATGATTTGCCTGATATATGCGTGCTGGAGCGGGTGGGGCTTGCGTGCTGCCCGGCGGACGCGGTTGATGAGGTAAAAGAGGTTTGCTGTTTTATTTCCGGCAGGGAAGGCGGAAAGGGCGTTGCCAGGCAGGTTGCCGATATGCTTTTAGCCGCAGCCCGGGCAATACCCGTAGACTTCAAACTTATGCCCTGTTATTTTATAGCCGGTTTTTTCACCCAGTTCTTTTTCGCTAATATTTAGAGGGCTAAAATCCAGTGGTTTCATACTGTTGCACTTAACGCATATAACGTAATGCCTTTGCTTTTCGCGGTTTAGCTCATATCTCGCCTTGTTTGTGTCCATAACAACGGACTTTTTGACTATGCCTTCGCGCGCCAGGAGCTCGAGATTCCTGTAAATAGTCGAGAGGGAAATGTTTTCCCTGAAATAGTTAAACATTATAAGGATATCCTCTGCCGGGGCAGGCAGCTCAAACAGGTTAAGGATTTCTATAATCTTTTCCCTGTGCCTTGTTTTTTTATGTTTATTGAAGAGTTCTTTGCCGATGATTTTATCTTGCATAATTTGTTTATATATTACTTATCTTTTTAACTGTAGGAGTTTTTCTTTAATGTTTACCTGTTTTTGATTAAAGTTATCGTCAAATATTGTTTTGTTTGAGTTTATATAAATAACACCAAGTGGAAATTTTTCAGTTTCTATGGATTTTTTAAAGGCCTCAACCCTGTCAGTCGGCTCATAACTATCATCCAGGTAATAAGTATTATCTTTAAACCACTTATATGTGTTTTGCTTGTTGAATGTGACACAGGGCTGGAAAATGTCTATAAGAGCATAGCCTTTATGGGTTATAGCTTTTTTTAATATTTCCTTTGTTTGTTCTTTGTCTCCGGCAAAGGCACGAGCAACAAATGACGCATCAAGGGAAATAGCTACAGCAAGCGGGTTAAATGGCTCTGCCGTAACAGTATGTAAGGATGACTTAAATCCTTTCTGACTGGAAGGGGAAGCCTGACCTTTAGTTAAGCCATATACCATATTATTGTTTACAATATTAGTTATATTGGGATTTCTTCTAATAGTGTGTATAAAGTGATTGCCGCCTTCCCCATACATATCGCCATCTCCGCTTTGAGCAATAACAGTAAGTTTAGGGTTAACAGCTTTGATTGCCACAGCAGGCGGTAGAGCTCTTCCATGAAGCCCATTAAACACATTTGTTCGCATGTATTGCGGGGTTTTCGCTGCCTGTCCAATCCCGGAAACCATAACAAGCTCACCCGGACGAATACCAAGTTCTTTTAACGTTTGTTTTAAAGTATCTAAAATAGGATAATTACCACAACCCGGGCACCAGGCTATATCAATATTTTCAATATTATAACTGTTTACATCCATAACAAATCCTCTTTAATTCCTCTGCCACTTCTTCTACAGAAAACGGAAGACCGCTGTATTTTAGAATTTTATCCTGCACTTCTATTCCTGTTTGAATCTTTATTAATTTCCCAAATTGAGAGGTTGCATTGTTTTCAATAATGATTGTTTTTTCTGCTGCTGCAAGGTATTTATTCAGTTTTTCAGGGAGAGGGTATACTTGTTTAAAATGAAGTTGCGCAATGCCGTCTGAGTCGAGATTGAGTATAGCTTCTTTAACTATTTCCTTTGTGGACCCCCATGAAATAACCAGGATTTTATACTTTTCGTCCCCTGTTAATTCCGGCGTTTCTACCTCCTGCTTTATTAGTTCCAGTTTTTTAAGGCGCTTTTTATCCATTTTTTTCCTTACAGACATATCTTCAGTAATACGGCCTTCTTCATCATGCTCATCACTATCAACTACAACAAGACCTTCTCCATATCCTGGGATTCCTCTTGGACTTAGGCCGTTTTCAGTTAGTTCATACCTTTTATAATTAACTGAAGTTTTAATAACATACTTATTTACTTCAGTTTTATCAATTTCAAAGGGTTTTGTACTATATACTGAATCCAGTAAATACTGGTCTGTAAGGATAAACACAGGTACTTGGTATTTATCAGCCAGATTAAAAGCCCTATGAGATAGTTCAAAAGATTCCGCTGGAGTCCCTGGAGCTAAAATTATTCTTGGGAATTCCCCATGCCCGGAATACAGTGCAAGTTCAAGGTCTCCCTGTTCTGTTCTTGTTGGCAAGCCTGTAGCCGGCCCTGGTCTTTGGGCAAGATGTATTACAATTGGTGATTCTATCATGCCTGCAAGGCTTACACCTTCAGTCATAAGAGCAAATCCTCCGCCTGAAGTTGTTACCATTGCTCTTGCTCCTGCATACCAGGCCCCTATGCTCATATTTATCGCAGCAATTTCATCCTCTGCCTGTTCTGAGATAATCCCTAATTCTTCAGAATTTTTTGTTAAAAAGGTAAGAACTCCAGTCCCGGGAGACATGGGATAAGAGGATATAAAATTGCAACCTCCGGCTATACATCCCATAGATACCGCTTGTGTTCCAGTTATTAATATATTTTCTTTTGCGTCTGTGTTTGGGGAAATATCGATTCTTAAATTTTTCTCTTTAATATATTTTTGAGCTAATCCATAGCCTGATTGTGCAGCTTTAATATTATTGTTTATTATTTCATCGGTTTTTTCTGAAAATACTTTCTTAATTTCTTTTTCCATCAAGTTAAATTCTACTGAAAATAGCCCTAAAATTAAACCTGCAGAAATCATATTGGAATATATCTTACCGCCTGCTTCTTGTGACAATTCAGTTATCGGAAAGTTTTCTTTTTCTGAGAAAATTATTGTGTTTTCGGAAATTCTTTCTTTTAGGTGTGGTATAGCCTTATCAGTCAGTGCGATTAAAAAGTCTATCTTATTAATAAAAGCTGACACCGGGCTTGAGGAAACTCTAATTTCTGTAGAATTGCATCCGCCTCTAATCCTTGACATATATTCCTTTGTGGAAAAAGTATAAAAACCGGCAAGTTGAAAAATTCTCGTTAAAAAATTTTCAACAGTATCTATACCCTGTCCTGCTTCACCTGAAATAACTATTGAAGCAGCCTCTTTTAAAGATATATACTTTTGCATAAAATTTTATCCTTTTATATTTCAGAAATTATAACAAAAATTCAATTTGGGAGCAGTATAGTAATTTGAAGAATTTTATTGAATTCCAATAAAATTCCTGTACTCTGATTTTGTCTTTATATGCTCATGCCCGGGCTCTTCTGAATGGCATTTGATGCAAAGCATGGCTACCCTGTCAATAGATTTTGTATACATTCTTTCAGTGGTAAAGTGAATGTTAAGGAATTTTTCGGCAAATAACCTCTCAACCCTAACCCCGCACTTATCGCAGGTGTAATTCCTCTTTTCCTTGAGCGACGCGGCTATTTCCTGCCAGTTGCTCTTGTAGCCTACGGGTATTTCATCAAAATTATAATTAAAAGTTAAACTGGAATAGCCGGGGTCAAGGAATTCCCTTATGCTAAAATCATCTCTCGGGATACTGGTCCTCCTGACCCGGCTGAACATTATAAAACACAAATTGCATAACAGGAGCTTTTTATAAGACGTTTCCTCCCCGCGCTTCATATTTTCATCAAATTTATAGTCCCTGATTAAAAATTTGCCGTCCTTTCTCGTGGTAATCTTGAATAATTTAGTCCTTTGCTCCAGTTGCTGCTTGATAATATCACATTTATAAATATGAAATGAGGGGTCAATATTGTCCCCCAGTTTGTCTGTAATCCTGAAATGCCTCTCTCCCTGGTAAAGAAGGACTTTTTTTATGGTATTGTCGGGAAAAATATAGTAAATACCCCTGTTTGTGTAAATCAGGTCATTTAAGTTAATAAAAGCGCCCTCATTGCCGAGTTCCCGGTAAACCCCCATAGCGCCCCTTAAACCTGAAATTTCCTCAACAGAAGCGCTCAATTCATCGAAACCGGTTAATTTTATTAAATCCCGCTTTTCACTCATTTGAAAATTCCAGTATTTTATTAATTCTTTCCCTGGTTTTTGCCATTACCTTAAACTCAACCCTTCTTGATTTTATTTTATCCTCCCTCCCGTCATCTTTTAATACCGTTTTGGCGAATGATAAACCGTTTGCCCTG
>JANQGS010000206.1 GCA_028277195.1 Candidatus Gastranaerophilales bacterium | reverse complement strand
TGTTTTACCTGCACTCAAGGCTCCTTGAGAGGTCCGCGAAGCTATCCGACGAGCAGGGCGGTGGCAGCCTTACTTCCCTGCCTATCATTGAAACACAGGCGGGCGATGTCAGTGCATACATCCCCACAAACGTAATCAGTATAACCGATGGCCAAATATTCCTTGAGACCGACCTGTTTAATGCGGGTATCAGGCCGGCTATAAACGCCGGCATATCAGTATCAAGGGTTGGAGGTGCCGCCCAGACGCCTAATATTAAAAAGGTTGCGGGTAAGTTAAGGCTTGATTTGGCACAGTTCAGGGAGCTGGAAGCGTTTGCCCAGTTTGCCAGCGACCTTGATAAGGCTACACAGGAACAGTTAAAAAGGGGACAAAAGCTCATTGAGGTCTTAAAACAAGCGCAATACCGGCCTTTATCCGTTGCACAGCAGTATACAATCCTTTATGCGGTTAATAACGGCTATCTTGACAATATTGAAAATGATAAAATCAAGGAATTTAAGACCAAGTGGTTTAATTACCTTAAAACTAACCTGGACGAGGTCTGTAAAAAGCTGGACTCAGGCGAAAAGCTCGATGAGGAAGATATAAACAGCCTAAAGGAAGAATTCACCAGATTTAAAGACACCATGTTTGCTCAATAGGTCAATCATCATAATATACATGAATGAGTTTGAATTTTTGCTTACGCATTGTGCTTTCGAAAAAATTTTTTATTTCCGGATTTCTTTTTTAGAGCACAATAAAAGCCTACGGAGAGCCGATAATTTTTTCCCCAGAGAGCATGGGAAAGCCTGAAAACCAGGGTTATGATGCATTTATTCCTCTTATAGATTCCGGGATATCTCTTTATATATGGACCAGTTCAAAATTTTTATCGGTTGTTATATATACCTGCAAGGATTTTTCAGAGGAAGCCGCTTTAAAATCCACAAAGGTATTTTTCAATATAAATGAATTTGTTCATAAATCATTTTAAGTGATTTTGCCCCGCCCGCGGGGGGGGATTGTAGCTAAGTAATTTTAGTCGGGAATGTGCTCAAAAAGGTCCTGGGTATTGCATTCCAGTGCGTTGCAAAGTTTATTCATAGTATCAAAACTTACACTTTTAGTTTTATCATAATATAAATTTATTATTGCAGTTTGACTTAATCCCGTCATTCTTTGCAATTCAGACATACGAATTCGTTTTTTTCCTAATATTTCAGAAAGCCTATTATTTATCATGCCTTAAATAATAGCATTATTTTTTTACACTTGACTTTTGCTATTTTATAAACTAGTATAGCTATGTTATAAAACTGTATTTCTGTAATATTTTAACAAAAGGAGCAAAAAATGGATAAAGACCAAAAACTCTACGACCTCAGAGTGGAAATCAGTACCAAAGCAAAACGAATCAAAGTCTTGCTCGAAAACGTAATCTCTAAAGCTGAAACCGAGCTTGAAAAAGAAATCCTGGCCGGAATAGCCCGGGATGAAGCCCGGAGTATCCGGGAAATGGCCGGAGAAATCGGCATGATTCTGGGGCATTGATGGTTCATGGACACCCAATCCTACAGTATAGCTGTCCGCTGCACCGTCCCTATAGAATGGGTGGGGGATAGGTGAAGTTGGCTTTAAATAATTGTTTGGTATAATAATTTCTATGAATAGAATTAAGGAAAAAATTTCTTTTTTAAAACTGTGGTTAACTTTTTTAGTAACCATTAACGTTGGTTCTGTTGCCTGGTTATTTAATCAGGAAAGCGAAATTAATGTAATAAAATTTACTGCAACCTCACTATTAATCTTTTTAACTTTCATTATAATAGCGATAATAACTAAAAAGATATATAAACTAATTAAAACTATTGAGGATTAATTACTATGGATAATGTTCAAACAATTATAACAATAATACTTATGTTTGCTTCTTTAGGCGTATATTTTTACTGTATAAATATGGTAAAAGAAGACCCTGCGCAATAAAGTCTTATATAACAAACCCCTCCAGCGCGCCCGCCGCGCCGAGGGCGGGGGTGGGGGAGTAGGTTTTGACATTTATCGAATTATTGTTAGAATTAGCTTATGGCTCAATTCAATGAAGAATACTATAAGCAAAAAGTTAGTTATTACAGGCAATGGCTTACACTATTTTTTGCCGTTGAAGTAGGTTGTATTGCCTGGTTTGTAACTAATTTTAACAAGGCTTATAAAGAGTTTTTAACTCTTGATGTGTTCGTAATTTTAGGACTCACATCAGTATTAGTATTTCTTAATTTAAAAATCAGAGATTACATAAAAAGATTGAGGGATTAACTATGGATACATTTGGACTAATTTCAGTATATTGTATTGGATTTTCTATATTTGCTTTAATAGCGATAGTCTTTTATGACATTATAGTATCTACAAAAGAAGAAAAAAGCATGTAAATAGGTTCTATCCCCGCCGCCCGCGGGGTTGGGGGAGTATGGTTTTTTCAGGTTTGTCTGTTATAATAACTTTATGTTCAAAGACTTTTTAAAAGAGAAAATTAGTTATCTGAAGTTATTAACGACTTTATTTTTTGCGGTTATTGTCGGTACTACGGCTTGGCTTGTTAATAACTGGGGTAGCATTTCAATGCAATTTAATGCCTTTACAGTGGTATTTTTAATTGTATTTATTGCGATTACTCTTATAATAAACCGAAAAATATACCGTTTACTCAAAGAACTTAAAATACAGGAGAAATAAATATAATGAATGAAACTATAGTTTTAGGTACTGTTTTCACTTTAATGATGATTCTTATTATAGGTCTTGTATGGGAGCCGTTAACCGATAACGATTTGCCGCAAAAGCAGTCCTGACCCGCCGCGCCGACCGCGGGGGTGGGGGAGTAGATTTTGACATTTATCGAATTAAAGAGATTAAAAATATAGGAGAAAATAGGGGCTAACGGGTTAAGTAATAAGCAGAACAATTATCTCCCCACCCTGAGCAGGTATTATAACCTGCTCCAAAAGGCACCAATCTTCCTTTTTTAACAATAGAAGCCCTATAAATATCTTTCCCTAAGGTATTAGGTCCTTTCTGACCGTTTACATCTACCATAATTTGACCACAACTATCTACAACTCCCGATTCTGGGATGGCTATAGTACAAGTACTCGCACCCGAAGGGTCTTCACTTGTGGCAAAATATAATATTGTGCCATCCTGTAAAACCGCACTAGGTGCAGGGTTCCAGTAAGTTGGATAAAGAATAAGACCATTTAACCCTTTCCAGTCTAAGGGTATACAATCCCCCCAGGATTGTGCGGAATCACATTCTTTTATATATTTTAAATAATCTCTATATTTATCTCGAATATTATTGGTCCCATTAGTTCCTGTAAAAACTCCTGTAAAATTAACGTTGGTTTCAGTTGCTAACATTGTTGTGGCCTGAGATAAAGTGGAGAATTGTTTTTTCCAGGTGGCGTGCCAGACCATTTCCTGATATCCATTCACCAGCGGCGGTATGATCAAGGCTGCCACCACCCCAATCACAGCAAGTACAACCAGAGTTTCGGCGAGGGTGAAGGATTTTTTGTGGTGTATGTTTGAATTATTCATAAGATTTATTATACACGATTTTACGGGGGAAGTATAACGGGCATTGTATGGAAATTGCCCCGGAACAAAACCCCAATCCCACAGTCTGATAATTTATTGAAAATTTGAAAAAACATGTTGACAGTAAAAAATGCTGGTGCTAATATACTAACACTCGCTAAAAAAGCGGGTTTTTTAGACGGTTATGTTTAATAAAACTTAATCGCATTCGTACCTTGACAACTGCATAGTAAGTAAATACAAACATATTGAAAATATGGTTTGTGTAGTAAATACCAATGTTGAATTGTGATGCGAGAAAATGACATTTTGTCATGCCGCACTCGATGCGGCATCTATCAAAGGCTGGCCTTGCCAGCCGGAAATAGACCCCGTGTCAAGCACGGGGTGACAGAAGGAAATTAACCCGCTTCGCAGTTTTAGGTAAAGCTACTAAGAGCAAATGGTGGATGCCTTGGCATCAGGAGCCGAAGAAGGACGCGCAAATCTGCGATAAGCCGCGGGAAGCCGATAAGACGCCTTGATCCGCGGATTTCCGAATTGAGAAATCTTCCGGTGGTAATGCACCGGAATCAATACCTGAATCCATAGGGTATTGAGGGAAAGCCTGTGAACTGAAACATCTTAGTAACAGGACGAAAAGAAAACAAATCAGTGATTCCCCCAGTAGCGGCGAGCGAACGGGGAACAGCCCAAACCTTTTACATGTGATAGGTTACAGCCGTTATGTAAAAGGGGTAGCGGGACTTCCCGCCGGAACTGTAATTCCGGCACAGAGTCAGAAAATTGTTGCTTAAATGAACCCAGCTGGAAAGCTGGACCATAGACGGTGATAGTCCGGTAATTGAAAATCAACAATCTCTG
>JANQGS010000195.1 GCA_028277195.1 Candidatus Gastranaerophilales bacterium | reverse complement strand
CAAATTTTTCAATAGAATTTTGATAAAATTTTTAAAAATCTATATTAAAATCGTTTACTTTTTATTTTAAAGGATTTTTTGCTACAAATCCAGAGCAGGCAATGCTGTTTCATGAGAAATAATGATTTTTCTTACCAGTGGCCTTTTTATCTCAAAACGACCGGATGACGTCTCTATTTTCAAGGTTTCCTTGCCCAGGAACTTTACATGCCCGGCATGGCGCGTGGTCCTTATAACTCCTGTTTCAACAATATCCCTGGGTGAGTAAATATTTATTTCCCGGATAACGGTTGTTTCTCCCTTTTTTGTTTTTATTTTTATCACAGAGCTGTTTATGGACTGAATATGCCCTTTGATTTTTTCCCCTGATTCCAGGATAATCAGGTCATTTCTCGGCAATTCAATATTCATGCCGAACCACAAATTAAATACTGTAACAACAAAAAGCAATTTTGAAATCATTACATTATGTTACACTTTTTTTAAAAACAGGTAAAGAGTATGTACTTTATCGAAATACTGATAAAAAAATTTAAAAATTTCAAGAAAAAAACTTTTTCTTGTGAAATTCCCCGACAGGAGCGGGAAAATGACTGCGAAGGGCATGTTTACCTGCCCATAGACAGCACAAAAGAACACCTTGCCTGCAAGAACTGCGGAAAGGTTATTAGAAAATAAAGCACCACTCATCCTTTTTGCGTATCTCAATATTTGCCGCAAATGCTATACTTTTAAAAAACACTAATCCGGGAGAATGATATGGCAAAAGGAAAGCAAGGCGGACCAGTAACCCTGTTTATAATGGGTGTTATATTTACGGGTGTTGGCCTGGCAGCAGTTTATTATTTCGGGCATGATATTGAACTCACCTGCAGAAGGGCCGTAAACAAATGCGTTATTGAGAAAACAAGCGTTTTTGGGGACAAGAATGTTGAGGAATCCTTCAGGCTAAGCTCCCTTGCAGGTGCGGAAGTTATTGAAAAAAGGGACTCGGAGGGTGATTATACTTATAAGGTTATGCTCATTACCGATGAAGGCAGGATACCTTTATCGGGTTACTCTTCAAGTGACCGCAGTTCCCATAACAAAAACGCCAGAAAAATAAACAATTACGTAAATTCGTATACTGAAAGTCTTGAAATTGAGCAGTCAGGCACTTTTATAAGAATATTCGGCTTTGTATTCGCGGGCATTGGCGGCTTATTGCTGTTAGGTTCTCTGGGCGGGCTCTTGAAGCTGGTAATACTTCTGTTTGTCATGGCGTCTGGACGATAAATTTCTCGCGCAATTTCCTAACAAAGGCTGACAATAACCGGGAAGTCCTCTACCTTGAGCCTAAAAATCGCCTCAGTTCCGAGTTCAGGGTAAGCGATTACCTCTGCACCCTTAATTTTCTGTGATAACAGACAGGCTGCCCCGCCCGTTGCCTCAAAATATACGGCTTTATTTTTTTTTACGGATTCAATAACTTTTTTGTCCCTGGCACCCTTGCCTATCATTGCTTTTAAGCCCTTTTCAAGAAGGTGCGGGGTATAATTGTCCATTCTGCCGGAAGTGGTCGGCCCGGCAGGGCCAATGATTTCATTATCCGCAGCGGGACACGGGCCGGTGTAGTATATTGTCCGGCCTTTTATATCAAACGGGATGCCCTGCCCGACAAATTTTTTATGGGCTGCATCCCTTGCTGTGTAGACCTCACCGCTTAATAAAACCCTGTCCCCTTCTTTTAAGCCGGAGATATCTTCACTTTTCAGAGGCAGGTTTATTTTTTTGTATCCTGAATAGTCAAGTTTATCCATGTTGCAAGGGATTTCAAAATCAGGTTCAATTTTTTGGGGTATCACGGTTTTTTCATCAATAACCATATGAGCATGCCTTGCGGCGTGGCAACTCAGGTTAACGGCAACCGGCAATCCCGCAATATGGCAGGCATGGGTTTCCACGCTAACCCCAAAGGCCATGTGCTTGATTTTTTCATATATTTGGTTTTCAAATTCTGACTCAGGCCCGGGGGATTTTAATAGGGCCCTCTTAGCTAGCAGTGCTGCCGTTTCCATTGTACCGCCTATCCCTACACCGGCATATAC
>JANQGS010000158.1 GCA_028277195.1 Candidatus Gastranaerophilales bacterium | reverse complement strand
CGCTTATTATGCCCAGTGTTACCGTATGGTCAAGGCCGTGAGGGCTGCCTACCGCTATTGCCCACTGGCCCGGCCTTATTTTGGAGCTGTCGCTCATTTTCGCGGGCTTCAGGCCCTTTTCATTAACCTTAATAATCGCCAGGTCACTGTATTTATCCTTGCCTACCAGTTTTGCCCCGTATTCCCTGTCGTTTATGCTTTTTACAATTATTTTGGAGGCGTTTTGCACTACATGGTAGTTAGTCAGGATATACCCGTCCTCGCTAATTATTGTTCCCGAGCCTGTTCCTTCTGTTTTCCTTTTCAACCGGGGGCGCGCTCCCTGGAAATTATAATGGTCAAAGCCGAAAAAACGCCTGAAAAATTCATCCTCAAAGAAAAACCGCCTGGGGTCACGGGTTATTGTATGTTCTACCTCTGTTACTATGTGCACTACGGATGGTGATATTTCCTCAACTATGTCAGCGACCGCATCATTGTCGCAAAAAATATTCTTTTCCGCGCCGCTTTCGGTGATGCTTTTAACCGGACGCGCGGGCGCGGGCGATTTAGGCGAGAGGAAAAAGAAACTTATTGAAGTTGAGGTAACAATACTGATTATTATAACGGTAAAAGTTTTCAGTATTTCACCTTTAACATCATCATTAGAGTTAAAGTTAACCATATTTGCCTCCTGTTTTCCCTTCTTCTTAATATAATTTTATGCCGAGTTCACTTAATTTTTCCTTTAGCCCGTCAAGCGCAAAAGATTTTACATAATAAGTTTCCAGCCCGGGCTTTAATTTTTCCCTGAACTTCCTGTTTTCCTCGTCGTCAAGCGAGGTCGCAAGCACAATTCTTGCGCGCTCCGAGTCAAAAAATTTCCTGTTGTTTTCCTCTGCCCTTATTGACTCCAGTATTGAATAACCGTTCATGTCAGGCAGTATAATATCAATTATTATAAGGTCATATTTACCGCCCCTGTCCAGGACTTCACCATACTTTTGTAATCCGTCAAAGCCCGTTGTTACGGTATCACACTCTCCGTAATCCTCAAGATACCTCAAAAACATGGTATTTGCGCTGGAATCATCCTCTATAACCAGGCTTCTCAAGTTTCTTCTCCTTTCTCTGACAAAGGAAGCGTGAAAATAAAATTCGCTCCTTTTCCTTCATCACTTTTAACTTTTATTTTACCACAATGCATTTCTATGAGTTCTTTTGTAATAGTAAGCCCCAGGCCGGTACTGCCTGTTTTGCAATAATTTCGCACCTGGTGGAACTTTTCAAATATTTTTTCATGGTGCTCAGGCGCAATACCTATTCCGTCATCCTTAACAGAGCACACCAGTTTGTCATCCTTAACAAATAAATTTAAACTTATGTTCCCTTTTTCATTTGTAAACTTAATGGCATTGCTTAAAAGGTTATATAAAACCTGGTGGAACTTTCTTTTGTCCGCATTTATCGTTATTTTTTCCTCTCCTGTTTCAACGCGCAGGTTAATCGCCTTTTTCCCGGCAAGCGGCTTTATAATGCTTATTACTTCATTAACAGCGTCCTTTACATCAAAAAATTCCCTGCAAAGCTCCATTTTCCCGGATTCAATCTTTGACAAATCCAGCAGGTCGTTAATCATTTGCAGGAGGTGTATGCCGCTTGAGTGTATATCCTGGACATATTCAGCCTGTTTTTCGTTTAATTCCCCGAAAATCTTTAAATTCAACGCCTCAGAAAACCCTATAATAGCATTTAGGGGGGTTCTCAGCTCATGCGACATGTTCGAGAGAAACTCGTTTTTTATCCTGTCAGCCTCCAGGATTTTCCGGTTCTGTTCCTTTATAAGCTCCAATGCCCTGGTTCTCTGGCTTATGTTATCTTTCAGGATATTGAGCTGCATCCTGAAAACACTGCTCAATTCAGCGTCTTTTATTATATAAGAGGCCGCTGTCATCACCGCTTCGAGGATTTTCACGTCATCATTACTAAAACGGCCCTTATTAAGAGTTAAAATGAGCAACCCGTAAACCATTTCCCTTATAACCAGCGGAACCGCCAGGACAACCCCGGGCGGTGTCCCGAAATCAATGCCGAGTTCCCCCGGCAGGGAGGGATTTTGGGTTTCCAGGACGCTGGCGCGGTTCCTGATGAGGTTTACGAGGTTTTTATCATTTTCACTAAAGGATTTGCGGTAAGCCCCGGGGTTAAGGGCGTCAATGTTTTCCCGGCTTTTAACAATCAGCGAATCGCCCTCAAGCAGTATAATTGCGGCCCGGTCATAAGGGACAAGCTCCTTAATTTCCCCGAGTATCGGGGCAAAGATGTCTTTTTCGCTATCAGGCTGCTTATGCAGGAGGTATTTTACGGTTTCGAGGGTCCTGGTGAATTTTAGCGAATTTTTTTTATCTTCAAAAAAATCATATGTACTCATCGGTTATATTATATAATATGGAGGCAAAGATTGAAAATTGTAAAGGGAATTTTCATTGCCGAATTTTTTTATCAACGAAAAAAACATTGAGGGAAACAGGATATTTATCACAAATAAACCTGATATTAACCATATCTTATATGTGTTAAGAGCTCAAAAAGGCCAGAAAATAACCCTGGTAAAACAGGAGGAAAAAACAGTATTTGAAGCCGGGATAAAAATAATAAGTCCCGGGAGAATAGAGTGCGAAATAATCCGCAATTACGTCTCGGATAAGGTTCTGGGCATAGGGATAACCCTTGCCCAAAGTGTTATAAAAGGGCCAAAGCAGGATTTTTTAATCCAAAAGGCCACAGAGCTGGGCGTAAAGGAAATTATACCCTTTATAAGCAAGAATACCGTGGTTAAGCCCGAAAAAACAGACAAAATAAACCGCTGGCAAAAAATAGTTTACGAGTCCGCAAAGCAGTGTGAGCGTGGCGATATAGCTAAAGTCGGCCCCGTTATGAGTTTTGATGAATTATTGAACCTGGAGGGTTTTGATTTAAGGGTTTTATGCTCGGAAAAGCGGGCTGTTATGACTATAAAGCGATTTTTAAGCCGGAACCCCGGCAAGTCTGATATATTGCTGATAACCGGCCCGGAGGGCGGATGGGATGATAGTGAGATAGAGAGGTTCTTAAGGGCGGGCATAACCCCGGTAACGCTCGGGAGGCTGGTTTACAGGGCAGAGACGGCTGCTGTCGCGGCTCTGGCGCAGATTATCTATGAGTATGAGCTTTAATATCCTGAACATAAACAATAGTATCTTGACGTAACAGTTCAGGCTATCTTAAATTTAAAATTTTCAAAAATCGCCCGCCCACCGCCCCAGTTGTGGTTAAAGGGGCTACGCCCCTTTAACGATTTTTATATAGATTTTTAAAAATTTTATCAAAATTCTATTGAAAAATTTGGGCGGCTGCGCCGCCC
>JANQGS010000144.1 GCA_028277195.1 Candidatus Gastranaerophilales bacterium | reverse complement strand
CAGAAGGTATACTCCTGCTCAAAAAAGACAGTTTACGACGTTATGAGTCAGATATTTTAAATGAAACCGCACTTGCTGGTAAAAACTGAACGGGAAGGATATATAGAAAAACTGCACTATGGCTTTGTTTGGGTCATTGATGAGGAGTTTAACATTGTATTTAAACAGGGAGAGGACTATAATACCCCGTTTCCCTTTCGCTCAGGCGCAAAACCCTTGCAGGCAAGTGTTTTAACAGATTGCGGGTGTTTTGGGCACTTTGGCCTTACACACAGGGAACTCGCGGTTATTTGCGCCTCCCACACGGGGGAAGAAGAGCATGTACAGGCAGTGCGCTCTGTTCTTGAAAAGATTGGGCTAAATGAAAAGCACCTGCAATGCACTCCCAAAACCCCAAAAAACAACTGCTCAGGCAAACATGCCGGTATGCTCGCGGTATGCGTTAAAAATAACTGGGATATTAACACATATACCGAAAAAAACCATCCTTTACAGTTGCGAATAATGCGTAAAATAAGGGAATTATGCATGCTTAACGAGTCGCCTGGCGTTGTAAAAGACGGTTGCGGCGCGCCTGTACCGGTTTTGCCCCATTATAACATGGGGATAGGATACCTGAACCTGTTTTTAGACGGCAAATACAGGGATATTAAGAAGGCTATGGCCGAATACCCTTATATTGTGGGTGGGAAAAATAAAATAGACACCGAGTTGATGCGGGCAGAGCCGGGAAAATTAATAGCAAAGGTTTCAGCGGAAGGGGTATGCATTGTAGTTAACACCGAGAGGAAACAGGTCTTAATGGTGAGGATAACCGACGCAAACCACAACGCGCGCTCAATTGCCGTTTGGGAAAACCTTAAAAAGACGGGCTGGTTGAGTTTATGCTAAAATTTTTTCAGGTTGAACAAACGGAAGGTAATCCCTGATGATTATAGTAATGGAGCCCCGGGCCAGCGAGGAGCAGATACAAAAAGTTGCGGGAAAGCTCGAAACACTCGGGTTTAAGATAGTTTTTAACCGTGGGGAGGTAATGACCGTACTGGCGGCCATTGGGGACAAAAGGCTGATTGACCCGGCGTCACTGGCTTCTATGGAAGGGGTAAGGGAAGTAAAACTTATCCAGGAGCCCTATAAACTCGCAGGCCGGGAAAGTAAAGCAGAGGATTCGGTTATAGAGCTTGGAAACGGTGTAAAAATAGGAGGAAATGAACCTCCTGTGGTAATATCCGGGCCATGCAGCGTGGAGAGTGATATTGAAGGGCTCTTGCAGGTAGCGTATGCGGCAAAGGAAGCCGGTGCCCGGGTATTGAGGGGAGGGGCTTTCAAGCCCAGGACAAGCCCTTATGATTTTCAGGGAATGGAGGAGGAGGGGCTTAAATATCTTGGCCAGGCCAGGGACAAAACAGGGCTTCTTATAGCAACAGAGGTTATGGATACGCCTGAAATCCCGCTGGTGGGGGAATATGCGGATATTTTGCAGGTAGGCGCCCGGAATATGCAGAATTACAAGTTACTAAAGGCTTTAGGTTCAACAAACAAGCCAATAATATTAAAGCGAGGCCCTGCTGCCAGTATCAGGGAATTCCTGCTGGCGGCTGAGTATATTCTTTATGCCGGAAATCCCAATGTAATTCTTTGCGAGAGAGGGATTAAGGGGCTGGATTCACATTATACAAGGAATATTCTGGATATTGCGGCTATCCCCGTTATTAAAAAGTACTCACACCTGCCCGTAATAGCTGACCCGAGCCATGCAACCGGCAGGAGATACCTTATAGAGCCAATGTCAAAAGCCGCTTTAGCTGCCGGGGCTCACGGGTTGATGATAGAAGTGCATCATGACCCGGACAATGCCTCATCCGACGGGGCACAGAGCCTTAATATCGAGCAGTTTAAGGATTTAATGGGGCAGTTATAATTTCATATGTAGTTTAACTAAAATCGGATTTTTAACAGAAATACATGCAAACAATAACACTCAAAATACCCGCAACAACCCCCCACTCCTACCCGATAATCATCGGGGAAAATATTCTTGGCAAAACAGGCAGCTATATTAAACAAAATACAAAGGCAAAAAAAATTCTTCTTGTTTCAAATGCAATTGTATATGGGCTTTACGGTAATATTGTAAAACAATCCCCTATTAATGAAGAATTTGAGGTTTATTTTTTACTTCTTGAAGATGGCGAGGAATTTAAAAACATTAAATCATTGGAAACCATCTGGACAAAGGCCATTGAACTGAAACTGGAACGCAGGGACGCGCTGGCTGCGCTGGGCGGCGGGGTTATCGGCGATATCACAGGATTTGCAGCAGCAACATACCTGCGTGGTATTGATTATGTCCAGGTTCCTACTACCTTGCTGGCGCAGGTGGACTCCTCGGTCGGCGGCAAAGTAGCCATTAACCACCCGCTCGGCAAAAACCTTATAGGAAATTTCTACCAGCCAAAAGCAGTAATAACAGACACATCAACAATTGAAACACTGTCGGGAACAGAGGTAAAAACAGGCCTGGCAGAGGTTTTAAAGTACGGGTTTATCGAAAAAAGTTGCGGGCTCAGTGGTTTTGAAATGACGTTTACTGATTACCTTGATAAAAATAGAAAAATTACCCCCGAGTTAATTAAATACTGCTGTGAACTCAAGGCAGCCGTTGTTAACCGGGATGAAAAAGAAACGGGGCTGAGAGCTATACTTAATTTCGGGCATACTATCGGGCATGCCATAGAAAAATGCTACGGTTACAAGGGTATTACCCACGGCCAGGCAGTGGCAATAGGAATGAGAGGCGCGTTTATACTGGCAAGAAACAGAGGATTGGTTGGGGAAAACTATTACAATAAGTGCATAAAACTGCTGGATGGTTATGGGATGGACTATAAAATTAATAAAAATATAGCTCCTGAGTTGCTATATAAGACTATACAGGTTGATAAAAAGGTTATATCCGGTAAAATAAGGTTTGTGCTGCCGACAGGAGAGGGAATAGTCGATATATTCAATGACATACCAGAAAAAGAAGTCCTGGATGTTATTGACTGCCTGTATTAATAAATTGTAAAGAAATTGTCAAAATACAAAATATTATTTAATATAAGGATGTATTTAATATTAAGGAGATTTAGACATGTTTGACCCCTTCATGATATCACCTCTGCTATTAATTATTCTTATATTCCTTACATACCTGAATGTACTGGAAAGCCAAAAATCAAAAGATGTAAGGGATAAACTCGATAAACTCGCAGATACCCTTGATAAACTCGCGACTAAGCTGGATAAGTAAAAACCGGAACTGTTTGATAAGTCCTTTCCGCTTCGTGTTCTATGGCGAATTCGTACAATTTTGCCATTAGTCTTATTGTGCATGGTCCGGATAGTTTTCTATCACTACGTCACCTAGCTTTCTCCAGGAGTGTCCTTTTGATAGTCCTTTTGATCTACTTACCAGAGCCTCTAATGCCCTTTCTAACTCTGGCGGCATTTCATAATCAGGACTATTACCTTCTTTAGCAAAATTATCCGCTTGCGTTGTAAATTTTCCTAATTGCATCATAATTTTTATAATCTCATCAGGCTTAGTATCTTTGTTCAACTCTATTTCCAACATTTTTCTAATCTTATGGGGGGCATCATCTGTTTCATATTCATATATATTCGCAATCTCTTGAATCATTTCTTCCGCTTCTTGCCGGTTAACACCAAAGGCAGGCTTGCTGTTTCTGTTGGCATAAACATTTTGAGTCAAAAAATTTATATTAACCTGTCTGAGCATTATAAACATTCCTTTCTTTTTTGAATTAACTATACTGGTATAAATCCTGTAAATATAAAAATTAATCTTTTTTTATTTAAAATTCATAAAATTTTACATTTATAACGAAAAGTAACAGTTCAGGCCATTAAACGAAAATTCATTGT
>JANQGS010000105.1 GCA_028277195.1 Candidatus Gastranaerophilales bacterium | reverse complement strand
AAGAAACAGAAACAGGCGTTACTTTTCACTTAATGGCAGAGAAAATAGACGCCGGCGACATTCTCACACAGGGAAAAGTGGCCGTCTCAGAGCATGAGACCGGCGCAAGCATAAGGCTAAAATGCGCGCTAAAAGCAAGGGAAATGGTTGCCCCATTGCTTGACGGGCTGGAAGCGGGCAAAATACTGCCGGTAAGGCAAAACGAGGCCGAAGCCTCCTACTACCCGCCATTAAGTGAAGAGGACCTGGTAATAAACTGGAATAGCCCTGCTGAACATATTTATCGGCAAATAAGGTCACTCTGCCCGGAAATGTGTTGTTATACTATGCATAAAAATGTTTACCTGCCCGTAAAAACAGCCCGGATTGCAGATATTAGCGAACCAACCCTCCTTCCGGGTACAATTATTGAAAAAAATCGCAATAATATACTGGTCGCCACAGGTGAACCTGATAAAGCCTTATTGCTAAAAGACTTTCAAGCCAGCCTTAATGTCGGGGATTTATTATCATAAAAACTCCCGGTTTAACTAAACCAGGTCAGGACGCAACTCCTGCGCTCCGCCCAGATAGATATGTTTTACCACATTGCCGGTGATTGGTAAGTTAAATGTAATCATTACCCTGATACATTTTTCTATACTGCCGGGAACCGGGATTTCAGAAGCGCAAACCATAGGAACATTGTCCCAGCCAAGACAAATCCTGGCTGCTTTTGCCGGGAATTCAGCGTTCAAGTCAGGAGTCATGGTAAAAATAACCGAAACTATGTCCTCTTCAGCTATTCTATTGGAGTCAAGAATAGCCCTTAAAAGCTCAATAGTAGCCCTGCTGATATTTTCAGCAGTGTTGTCATCTACTGTAATTGCCCCACGGACTGCTCTTAAAACAGGAAACTTTTGCATATACAAATTTTACTATTTCACTATGGTGAAAGCAATAATCTGGTCTTCAAAAATGTTTAACCAGTCATAAGTAGAGTCAGTACACTCATTTTCAATGAAAAGCGGGCTTATAATAGGGTTTTGCAGGGATAAAACACCTTTTTCAATGCGTTCTTTATCCTTAAATAATGTTCCCATTGCTTTAAAGGAATTAGTCCATACTTCTATTTCCTCACTGCCGGTTTCTTCTGCTATTTTAATTATTTTTTCAAGTTTATTAGCCATAGTTATTCTCCTTTTTTATAATTAAAGTATAAAATTATTCTAAAATACAATTTGTTTATTGTAAAAAAAATAAATTATTTTTTAAGAAAAAATATGTATTGTCATAATCTAGCACCCGTAAGGTATCTGCAATTTATCAGCGAGCGCCCTGTCAGTGGACACAAGCGCGTCAGAGCGCCCGACCGGCAATGAGCTGTTGCCTATAGGCGCGAGCACCTTTTTAATTTCGCTGTCAACCGCTATAAAGTAATTGGCAATGTTTTCAGCCGCCTTATCAACATCCAGCCGCTTCGTAAGCACGGGATTCTGGGTACAAATCCCCACGGGGCAGAGTCCTGTATTGCAGGCATTGCACTTTCCGCTGTCATTACCGACACATCCCGCCAGTTGAAGGACCAGCTTACCTGTAAACACACCGTTAGCGCCGAGAGAAATCATTTTTATAGAGTCAGCGGCCAGGTTTCCGGTCATGCCCAGGCCGCCGGCTGCCCACAGGGGAATCTGGCCCTGCTTGCCCTGGTGCACTGCCGCAAGATAGCAGTCCCTTAACTTGGAAACTATGGGGTGCCCGGTATGGTTAAGGGAAATCTCGTGCGCTGCGCCTGTACCGCCGAATATACCGTCAAGGAAAAACCCTCCCACTATGTTATAAGGGTCTCTCAGGAGGTTGTTGTAGACAGAAACACTGGTTGCGCTGGCTGAAACCTTTATGGCGACCGGCACCCTGAATTTAAAGGCGGCATTGAACGAAAGGAACATTTTCTGGACGCTTTCCTCAATTGAATAAAGGCCCTGGTGGTTAGGGGGGCTTAACAGGTCAGCTTTTGGCACGCCCCGGATTTCCTGGATGTGGCGGGCAACTTTTTTTGCCTGCAATAACCCGCCATCCCCGGGTTTTGCGCCCTGGCCGATTTTTATGAGCACACCCGCGGGGTCTTCGCTCATTTCGGGCAGGGCATTGATTATCCTGTTCCAGCCAAAATGCCCTGAGGCTATCTGGAGAATCATATATTTTAAATATTTTGACTTGAGCAGTTTTACGGGCATGCCGCCTTCCCCGGAGCACATCCTGATGGGGATATTAGCCTGTTCGTTGAGGTATGCTGCGGCAATGGAAATAGCTTCCCACATCCGGCAGGAGAGCGCGCCTATTGACATATCTCCTATTATAATCGGGTAAACCCATCTGACCGGGGGTGTTTTTGAGGATATTTCCAGCTTGCCGTTTTTGGCCTCAAACGGGAGCTGTTCGGGCGGCAGTACTCTTCCCAATGGCGCAAGCATATCGAATGTATGGCGCTGGGCGTCTAAAGACGGGTCTGTCATCTGGGAAATACGGCCTACTACTATTTTATCAAGTGCCCGCTCTTCTGAATTAAGGTTTGACCTGCCCCCCCTTGTGTAAGAAGCGCCGGTATTGGCTCTTATTTTCATATCAAAGCGTTCATCATAGTTTCTTACCGGCCTGATAGCCTCATTAGGGCATACCTTTTCGCATATACCGCAGCCCCGGCAGAAGTTAGCGGTATTTACAACCTGCTGTATCACCGGTACAGTTTGGAAATTTATTGTCGGGGTAGGTGTAGGGCCTTCGCTTGTTACTTTTCTTCGCTTTTCAACCTTTGCTTCTATTGCGTTAAAAGGGCATGCAGCAACGCATTTTCCGCAGAACGTACATCTGTGTGTGTCGTATTCTATCTGCCAGAACAAATCATCCCTGGAGAGTTCATTTACCTTCATTGTTGCCATTGCTCAACCTTTAAAAAGAACGGTATGTTTATAATATCATAAAAAATTTTGAAAAATTTTTCGTTTTTATTTGTTGCGGTTTGTAAAGTTTTAGCTTTCAGGGCAATTTTTTAATACCTTTTGTTTTAGAAAATATGTAACTTTTAAAATTAAAGAGCTTGACATGATTTCTAATTCAATAAATAGTCCAAATAAAACACACTTACTTGCAAAAAATTTTAATGCAAAATGTTCTCACTTGAATTCTTCAAACTGTAGCAGCATTTCTTTTAAAGGTGTAAGACCTTCGTTCTTTGAAGAAGGAGTTGACTTTGGAGGGGCTCTTATCACGCATTGTTTGCAAAATGGAAGCAGGTTTAGTGAAGGGTCACTTAAAATTTTTTTAGCAGATTATGACCCCGGGCTTGTTGTCAAAACTGCAAAGGAGGCTTTGAGTATGATGCCCCATGGATCAACTAATAAGAGAGCTATTAGGCAAAAAATGGATCAGGGTGACCCTTTTGCTTTTATTATGAAAGCTGCTGATGATTCAGATGCGCTTATGTGCTTCCACTTGCCTGATACTCAATCATTAGATGATGTTATAAAATTTATCGGATTGACGCCTCACGAGTATACACACGTATTGCAGTGGCGTGAGCCTGGCACTAGGATGTTCAATCAATCCTTAGGAAAGTCAGGAGAGCTGGCTAACGATGTATGGCAGGCTGTTGAAGCAAGCACAACGAGAGCTACTCAAAAAAAGCAGTCAGTTATTAGAGAACTATCTGAAACAGCTTTACTTGAAGGAACTCAATTCCCTAATGCAAGGGCATTCGAGACTTTCTTAAAAAATTTGTCAGATAATACGATAAAAACATTCGGAGGAAAAAGTGCTATGCATTCTGATAAGAGGATGAAAGTTTATGAGTACCTGGAAAGAGTTTCTAGGATGGAAGCAGAGGCTTACAGGGTAGGTCAGGAAGTTTTAAGAAGATATACAGGTGACGGAAGATTACAACCTAACCACCTTTTGCCGATAATGTATGATTTTATGGGGAACTTCTTTGAAAACCGCAGAATGCAACTCGCAACAGCGAGGAGTATAGTTAGTTGATAACCAACGCTGGC
>JANQGS010000125.1 GCA_028277195.1 Candidatus Gastranaerophilales bacterium | reverse complement strand
TCAAAAAGCACCAAAAAGGTATGTTATTATCTTCTAAGCGGTAGGTCGTTGGTTCGAATCCTTCTCAGGGTGGTCTTTATTTATAAGGGTTTCGGCGTTTTTTAAATTTTCAAAATTTTCATTTTGTGCCAAAATAAAAGTATTCAAAATTTTTCTTAAGCTAATAGTAGCAATTTTTCATCTTGAGTTGTTTTATAGCATTAGTAAAACTTAGGGATTTAAATAATGGAAGCCTGCATCAGATAAACAGGGATGAAAAAATCTTTGTACAATATTTCTGGAATCCAAATAATTGCCGTCTTGATTTGGGAATACAAGGTTTTTATCATTTGGCGTGTAGTTTTCTTGCAACTTTTAAATTTTTCAGGCTCTATTTTTCTCTGTGTTCTTCATTGCATACAGTGCTCCTGTGGCCTTTATAATCGCATTTATTCTGTTAGTTGTGAGGTTATGTGTTAAGATATGCGGATGAGTGGAATATAAAACAAAAGAAACAATAAATTTAAAATTTTGCTATTCAAATAATAAAATTTAATTAAATTTTATTATTGTGTTATTATACATTTATGGAAATCAAAGATTATATTAAAAGAGATTTCAAAATCAGTTAAAATCTATTTTTATGATACAGGAATAAGAAATGCCCTGATAGAGAGCTTTAATCCTCTGGATATGAGGACTGATATCGGGGCTTTGTGGGAAAACTTTTGCATAGCTGAAAGACTCAAGTATAATTCTTCAAATGAAAGGTACGTAAATTCTTACTTTTGGCGTACCTATACACAAAAAGAAATTGACTACGTTGAAGAACAGGCAGAGGCGCTTGAAGGATATGAATTTAAATGGCGGAAAGAAGACAAAGAATATAAAGCGCCAAAAGCCTTTTCAGAAAGCTATCCTGAAGCATCTGTAAAAAGGATAGATAAATCAAACTATCAGGGTTTTCTAATAAATACATATTGAAAGGATAATTCCAGAGAAATATACAAGAGAATGATGATAACAGTAAAAGGGGTAGGGGCTGACCTGTTATCGTTTAATTGCAATGTAAAGAAATGTTTCAAAAAAGCAATTTTTCAAAATAAAAAGTTTTTATATTATTGGAAGTAAGTAAAGTAAGTAAACAAACTGTGGTTTAGATTAAAAATTGGGAAGGAAAGTTTGGAATGGAAGCATTAAGATTTCGAAATGGTCGGGATTCTTTGACAGGCATAGGCCCTATAGACTCATATGCTTTGGCCGAGATTTACCCTTATGGTGCCAGGTCAATATTTGGCGGAGGTTATGGCGGCGTTTACGGCAACACGATGTTTATGCGAGGGCCTGTAGGGGAGCGCTGGCGAACAGCCATGGCAACCGAGAGGATAAACTGGTATAATAATACCAATCTTGAGATGGCAAAAGACCCTGAAAAACTGGAAAATTTTTCCAGGCGGTTAGAACATCAAACCATATTGCCAAAAAAGCTCTTTTTTGGAGCTGGACAGGAAGAGCTGCCGGACATTTTAAATACAGACACCGCTCTAACAGCGAATGCTATTATCTACCAGGGAGAAAAAGAAGGAAATCCTACTGCTGCCATTGAAAGAGTAGAGAATTTCTGGATGATGGGCCTGTCTTTCTTGCAAGACAATAAACATGTAGAATCTTTTGCCGACGCGGCAGTAGAAACCCAGAATTTTGCCGCTGCAACCCGGGTGGTGCTTGCCTGCGGAAATGGATGGGGAGCTTGTACCGAAATCTTGGATAAAATATTTATAGAGTCCGCAGCAAAAATGGATGGCTTTGACGGGATTAAATACAACAATTTTGTATATGGTATCTTGCAGGAATTTAATAAAATCTCACCGGACGAGGACATACATACTTTCATGAGAAGGAATTTTGCCGTCGGGGGACTTCGTATATTTGGCTGGAATGTATTTGGAGTGGAAGATAAGGGGAAAGAATACATCCGATTGATTAATTTATCCAATGGTAAGCATAAATCTGCCAAAACAGTAGCCGGTGCAGCTGGAATGCCCGGAAGAATGCCAGGCATGATGCCTCCCGGCATGATGCCGCCGGGTATGATGCCGGCGTATACATGATTTACTCCCCCTCGCCCTTACCTGATAACTTAGTAACGCCTCTTTTACTCGTACTAATAAACTCAAGCAAATGCTCAATATATTGATTAGCAGGAAGTTCCCGTTTTATCCTTCCCACAGCCTGCTGAGTATTTAACTCGGAAAACCATAAAAGGTTAAAGGCTTTTTTAACCAGGGTTCTCTCTTCAAGAGATAACCCTCTTCTTTTTAGGCCCAATGAGTTAATGCCTACTACCCTGCCGGGCCTGCCGTCAATTTTTGCATACGGGGGCAAGTCCTGCCTTGTGCCGGTGAACCCGCCTATAATAGCCATTTCCCCGACCCTGACAAACTGGTGCATAACCACTGCCCCGCCGATAAAAACATGGTCCTCAACCAGTACATGCCCCCCCAGCAGCGCATTATTGGCTATTATGACGTTATTGCCGATTTTGCAGTTATGGGCTATATGCGCACCTGTCATTATAAAGCAGTCATTGCCTATTTCAGTAACAAGGTCATCTTTATTTGCAGCCCTGTTTATGGTTACGTGTTCTCTTATTTTGCAGTTATTGCCTATAATTACTTTTGTTGGCTCGTCTTTATAAGAAATATCCTGCGGGGGTGTGCCTATTACCGCGCCGGGAGATATAGCGCAGTTATCGCCTATTTCGCAATACTCGAGATATGTATGCGGGAATATTTCGCTGTTTGCCCCTATTTTTACTTCCGGGCCGATAACCGCATGGGGGTGTATTTTTACTGTTTCGTGGATTGCCTGTTGTAACATAAAGATTCCTTGTCATTCCGGGCTTGACCCGGAATCTCTTGAGATGCTGAATCAAACCATTCTTCACTTAAATCATTAAAATCAGGATTTATTTTCCTTATTAAGTCAATTTTCCATTGTCTTTTCCAATTTTTCAACTGTTTTTCTCTTGCAATTGCTACCTCAGGGGCATTACAAATTTCAAAATAGATAAGTTTATTAAGATTATATTTATGAGTAAAGCCTTCCACCAGCTTATTTTTATGTTCCCATATCCTTTTTAACAAATTTCCTGTCACTCCAACATAAAGAGTTTTATTTGTTTTATTTGTTAAGATATGTGTATAATATTCTTTTTTACTCATAATTAATAGGATTTGTTTTGCCTGCTTAGTTTAGGAACTCTTGAGACCCTGAATCAAGTTCAGGGTGACAAAAAGAATTACTGAATAGCGCACATTAGCTCGGCTTCAACCGCCAGCTCCCCGTCCACCGAGGCAGTGCATTTTGTTTTTATAACCGGCCCTTTAAGTTTAAGTATTTCCGAGTAAAATTCCAGCCTGTCACCGGGCCTTACAACCCTTTTAAACCTCACGCCGTCAATTCCGGCAAATAATGCCAGCTTTCCCTTATACTGCGGCATTGTCATTACCATACCGGCGCTGATCTGGGCCAGGGCCTCAACCATTAACACGCCCGGGAATATGGGGTTGCCGGGGAAATGCCCCTGGAACACGGCTTCGTTCATGCTTATGTTTTTATAGCCCCTGACGTATTTGCCCGGAACGCACTCGGTTACGCGGTCAACAAGCAAAAACGGATACCTGTGGGGAATGAGCTCCATTATTTGCGTAATGTCCATTTCAAGGGGTTGTGTTGCGGTTTCTGTCATTGGTTATACCTCCTTTATTTTGTATCCTATGTTATAACAAAAATTTTGATAAATACAGATAATTTTTATAACACACCGCAGGCTCTCCTCGGGCCTGCTCCTGTATAGTCGGGTTATACAATAGACTTTGGGCGGGTTTTACCTTTTAATGCAGTTATTATGAAAATCCTCTATTGCAGTGATTTTTCCGACGCGGCCCTGTATTCGCTTGAAAAAGCATTGCCGTTCCTGGAGCCCGCCTGTGAGGCTGATATTATCAGCGTCATAGAAGCAGGTTATGAATATGTTGAAGTTTATAAACATAATAAAATTGAAAATCTCGAAAAAATAAAGCAATACCTCGAAACAAAGGGATTGAGGGTCAGAAAAACATTTTGCCCGGCAGGAGAGCCGGCTGAGGAAATCCTCAGACAATCCCAAAAGGGAAATTACGACCTGCTCATAACAGGCTCAAGGCGGGAGTTCTGGGTTAAATGGCTTGGAAGCACGAGCAGGAAAATAGTCTCAAAATCCCATACACCGGTATTTATAGCAAGAAAAACGGAAAAAATAATACCTGCGGAAGCTGCAAAACATGTGCTTTTTGCCGTGGACGGGACGGAAAATTCCCGTAATTCAATAAGAAAAGCACCTGAGATACTTGATTTTACGGGTTCAACAATTGAAATACTATATGTCAAACAGGGCAAAGAGAGCCTTCCGGTAGAAATTACATCAGATAAAGAGTGGCTGGGGAGGATTTTAGAGGCTGAGGAGAAAAATGCGAGGGAAATAATTGATAATGCCTCCCTTATACTGGCCCAAAGGGGCTTAAAAACAGACTCAAAAACAGTCCTTGAGGGGGACCCCGCCACGAAAATTATTGAATACTCGCAAAGCCCCGGAAAAGACCTGGTAATTATGGGAACTCACGGCAGGGAGGGCTTTTCCTCGCTGCTTCTGGGCAGTGTAAGCAAGAGGGTGCTCGATAACACATATTGCCCGGTAATTATCCTGCCCACAAGGAGGGATTGACGTAATTATTAAGAAATATTAATAAATTATTCACTTAATATATCAAAAATAGCAATTTTTTATATATGAATGTTTTTATATATATACAAGAAGTTAAAAATCAAAAAATAAAAATAAAACCCAACCTTTCCCTTACCCTTTCCTTTACCTTACCTTACCTATCCTACAACAGAGTTTTAAGGAGAACGAGACAGTTTAACAACTGTCCTTTTTTTTGTGAAGCTATCAGCTATAGAATAAAAACCGGCTGTCAATGGAGGAATTTGCCAAATGACTATCCACCCTGGCAAACGGTTTATACATTATACCGATTTCAATAAGTAATCTTAAAATGAAATTAATTAACTTAAATCGGT
>JANQGS010000078.1 GCA_028277195.1 Candidatus Gastranaerophilales bacterium | reverse complement strand
ACGATTGACAGTCCCAGTATAAAGAAAAATAGTTGTAATACTGTCTTTTTAGTAGTGTTTTCTGAATACCCGCCGATATAGCCTACTACAATAGGCAATATGCCCAATGTACACGGAGAAATCGAGCTGATTATGCCTCCGGCAAACACTGTCGGGAAAATCCAGAATGATAACTGGTTAATAGTATTTATATCCATTATTTTATCCTGTCCAAACAGTTCCTTAATTTTGATTTTGGCGCATATCCCTGGATTTTACACTGTTGAGCCCCGTTTTTATCCAGGAAAACTATGGTGGGGACAACATCAACATTATATTTTTTAATTAATTGCTCTACTTCCGGGGTCCTGTCACTGATGTTGATTTTACTGAAAAATATGCTTTCAGTGTATTCAGGCGAGCTCCTCAGGGGTGCTATCTCCCCTTCAATCCTTTTGCAGTCATAACACATCGGGGAAGAGAACTGTAAAACTCTTGCCTGGCCGGGTTTAGCTATAGCGCAACAGGCTTCATTTCCTGAAGGTGTTTTGATGAAGTAGTACAGGGCCAGTGGGACGATAAAAATAGCCAGGATAATTGCCAAACTTGATTTTTTCATGAATTTTAACCTCCTATACTTTATATTTTAGTCCCATTATTTTATTACGACAAATCCAATTTTTTCCATTGCCGGATGGTTTAGTGATTGATAAACTAAAATAATTCGATATAATAGGTAAAAATAGGAATTATAAAAGAAGTCTATATAAATGTCATACAGGCAGGAAACTGATTTTCTCGGCAAAGCCGAAATACCCCGGGGAGCTTACTGGGGCATCCATACATATCGCGCGAAAAATAACTTTAATATATCCGGCTACGCCATACACCCGGAATTCATAAAGGCATTCGCCCTGGTAAAACTGGCCTGCGCCCAAACTATAAACGACCTCGGCATATGGAACGCGGAAAAAGCCGGTTCCATAATAAAAGCCTGTGAGGAATTATCGGAAGGCAAATTTAACGGGGAAATAATTGTTGACCCTATCCAGGGCGGGGCAGGCACATCCCTGAACATGAACGTAAATGAAGTCGTAGCTAACAGGGCAACTGAGCTTTACGGAGAAAAAATCGACCCCATAGAAGACGTGAACCTATACCAGTCAACAAATGACATATACCCTACCGCCTTAAAAACAGCCTCTATTTTTCTTTTAAGGGAGCTCGAAAAGGAATTAACCGCTTTACAGGAGAGTTTTCAGGAAAAAGAAAAGGAATTTGCCGATATAGTAAAGGTAGGCAGGACCCAGCTAATGGACGCTGTTCTGGTAACGCTTGGCCGGGAGTTCTCCGCTTATGCCGAAGCAATCTCGCGCGACAGGTGGCGCATATATAAATGCGAAGAACGCCTCAGGGTTGTTAATATCGGAGGAACTGCCGTAGGTACAGGATTAAGCGCTCCGAGAAAGTTTATTTTTAATGTAATTGAAAAGCTCAGGAAGCTCACCGGAATCGGCCTGGCAAGAGCGGAAAACCTTGTTGAGAATACCCAGAACCTCGATGTGTTCAGCGAAGTTAGCGGTATATTGAAGGCCCATGCCGTGAATTTAATAAAAATATCGAATGACCTCAGGCTTATGAGCTCAGGCCCTGCTGCGGGGCTCTCAGAAATAACGCTGCCCGCCGTGCAGGTCGGCTCATCAATAATGCCCGGCAAGGTAAATCCTGTTATTCCTGAATTAGCAGCACAGGTAGGCATTAAGGTCATTGGGAATGATGTTGTGATTGACCAGTGCGTGGCGGGAGGGCAGCTTGAACTTAATCATAACCTGCCAATGCTTGCTTTTAGTTTTTTAGAGTCACTTGAGTTGCTTATAAACACTAATAAAACGCTAAGGGAGAATTGCATAAACGGCATTAAAGCAAATAAAAAAAATATTAAAAAAATGGTTGAATCCAGTCATGCCACGTTGACCGCATTATTGCCGGAACTGGGCTATAATAAAATTACCGAAATAACAAAAGCAAATCCTGAAAATATAAAAGAATATTTAATACAGAATAATTTTCTGACACAGGAGCGTTTTAATGAATTGACCTCGCCCGAGGCGGTGCTGGCGCTGGGGCAGGGTAAGCTGAGAGATTAAGATGATTATAGAAGGATTAAAACAATGCGACCGAGAAATTTAACATGCCCTGCCTGCGGGAATACCTTAACAGAAGAGGATATATGCGGGTTAAAAGTTGATATATGCAGGGGAGGCTGCGCTGGCCTCTGGTTTGACAGGGGAGAGCTGGAAAAAGTTGACGAGAGCTGTGAAAGAACCGGCATTGTGCTCCTGAGTACAGAAAAAAATCCCAACATTAAGGTTGATTACGAAAAAACAAGAGTTTGCCCGACATGCCAGCCGGAAGTGAAAATGAGAAAGCACTTCTGGAGCGTAAAGGCCCAGGTAGAGCTTGATGAGTGCGACAAGTGCGGCGGTATATGGCTTGATGAGGGGGAGCTCAAAAAAATAAGAAGCCTTTATTCAAGCGAGGCCGAAAAAATTGCCGATGCCCGGGAATATTTCCGGAAATTCAGCCAGGAGCTTATTGACAGGGCTGAAAAGGAAAGGCAGGAAAAAGCGCCCTGGTATGAAAAGCTGGTTTATGCGATTTTTGGGATGTAAGCAGGGTTTTACTTAAAAATTTTAAATTTGTTTATAATAAAAATAATGCCATCCTTAAAAACAAATAATGCCTCACAAATAATATCCCTGCTTGAAAACAATGATATAGCGGAACTCGGGGTTCTTGCCGATGAAAAACGCCGGGAAATCCATAATCAAAGCGATATTGTCACTTTTGTCATAGACAGGAACGTAAATTATACGAATATATGCACCTGTAAGTGCTCTTTCTGTGCATTCCACAGGCATAAAAACCATAAAGACGCATATGTGCTTGGGTATGAAACAATAAAATCCAAAATAAACGAACTCGTATCGGCAAATGGTACGCAATTGCTTTTACAGGGCGGTCTAAACCCTGATTTGCCGCTCGAGTACTATACGGGCTTATTGGGTAAAATAAGGCATGACTTCCCTGAGCTGACTATACACGGGTTTTCTCCCCCGGAAATAATTTTTTTAGCCCGGAATAATGAACTGGGCACAGAAGAAGTATTGCGGGAACTTGTCAAAAATGGCCTGTCATCAATTCCAGGCGGAGGCGCGGAAATACTTTCCGATGAAATCAGGAAAAAATTGAGCCCCGGGAAAATATCCTCCGAAAAATGGCTTTATGTAATGCAAACCGCGCATAAACTCGGCATAAAAACAACAGCCACAATGGTTTTTGGTTTTGGGGAAAAATACGGGCACATAGCTGAGCATTTGCTTAAAATAAAGCGTTTACAGGATGAAACCGGGGGCTTTACGGCGTTTATTCCCTGGACAGCAGTTCCCGGGTATGCTACAGCTTATGATTATTTAAAAGTGCTAGCTGTTTCAAGGCTTGTGCTGGATAATGTCCCTAACCTCCAGGTTTCATGGGTAACACAGGGATTAAGTATCGCGCAGGTGGGGCTGCATTTTGGGGCAAATGACTTTGGCGGCACTATGCTGGAGGAAAACGTTGTCAGCTCAGCGGGTTGCACTAACAGGGCAAGTGCCAAAAAAATTGTGGAGCACATAGAAAAAGCCGGTTTCCGGGCCGCACGGCGGGATACTTTTTATAATATTATTCGATAAAATTTAAGATAGCCTGAACTGTTATATTCGTACTTGTAAGATAAAATATTTTTAAGGTATAGTCTTTAGTAACCGGAAATTTTTTGTAAGGTGCCTGAATATATGCCTTTTGAACCAACTTTTAGCACTTTTTTTATGATGGCGGGATTTATGCTGGCTGCGTATTCCTGCGTAGCTAACGATGTTATACAGACCCTGGGCACTTTTTTAAGCTCTAATGAAAAAAAACCCGTATGGTTAATATGGTTGTTCGTCAGTGTGGTGCTCACAGCAACCCTGGTTTTTGGATGGCTCGCGAATAACGGTGATTTATCCTTTCAAAGGCTCGAGAAAATACCGCTCCCGGAAACTTTTTACTGGTATCATATATTGCCCCCCGTAGCCCTGCTGGTTTTGACCAGGCTGGGAATGCCCGTGAGCACAACGTTTTTGCTGTTAATGGTTTTCAGCTCCTCAACCGTTATTGAAAAAATGGTATTCAAGTCAGTTTGCGGCTACATAATCGCCTTTGTTTCAGCAATCGTGCTCTATACTGTAATTGCCAGGAAAATAGAAAAGCATTTTATTAATTCAAAAGACAGGAACTCTCCGGGCTGGACCATTATGCAGTGGTGCTCAACCGCTTTTTTATGGTCAACCTGGATAATGCATGACGTTGCGAATATATTTGTTTATTTGCCGAGAAAGTTTGATGCCTGGGGTTTAGCGGGCATTATTGTTATTTTTGTGTCAATGCTCGGGCTAATATGTTTTGCCAGGGGCGGGGCTATCCAAAAAATTGTCAAAAACAAGACAAACACAACGGATATTCGCTCTGCATCCATAATTGACCTTGTATATGCTTTTGTGCTGCTATTTTTCAAGGAGGTAAACACCTTTCCAATGAGTACAACCTGGGTATTTGTCGGCATTCTTGCGGGAAGGGAGATAGCGCTTTATAACAGGTTAAAGCATGCTTCCTCAAAAAAAATCTGGAGCAGTATAGGAAAGGATTTCTTTAAGGTATTTACCGGGCTGGCAGTTAGTATTTTTGTTGTTTACGTTATTTCTTTCTTTAAATAGTAAAAAGGGGCAGGATTACGGGTAAATGATAAAGTCCTTTAAATGTAAGGAAACTGAAAAAGTATGGAATGAAATTTTTTCAAGAAAATTACCGGCTGATATCCAAAGACGGGCCTTTAATAAACTTTTATTGATTGATGCCGCAACAGATATATCGGATTTATCAACAAATAAAGGAAACTGTTTTGAGGCATTAAAAGGCAACAGGCAGGGGCAGTATTCCATAAGAATAAATGACCAATGGCGTATGTGCTTTAACTGGCTGGACAATCAAGCGTTTAATGTTGAAATTGTTGATTATCATTAAATATAAAGTTTTTGTAAGATTAATTAAATAATAGTTGCAATTACATAATACGTAATATATAATTTTATTATACTCAAAAATAAGGGTGCCAAAAATGACTGAATATATTCCATTACCAACAATAGGCGAAATATTAAAAGAAGAATTTATGGAACCTTACGGGCTTTCACAAAATGCGCTTGCCAGGGCGATTTTTGTACCACCCAACCGTATTCACCAAATACTTAAAGGTATAAGAAGAATTACGGCCGATACAGATTTGAGGCTATGTAAATATTTTGGTATGTCAGAAGGATATTTTCTGAGATTGCAGGAAAGTATCGAATTAAGGCAGGCAAAGCGGCAAATATTAGAAGAATTAAACAGGATACAGTCCATACAGGGATAATTTATAGAGGTTTTGACGGAAGTTTGACGGGGTAAAAATCTTTTTACTGGGTTTCAGCGAAAAAAATCGCTGAAACCCGCATTTCTTCGTTGAGGTTTTCAAAAAACATAGCGTTACGTCTGCCGTATTTTTATTGATTTTTTAGCAAATAAGATGTATTATCATGGTGTTAAATTTTGAAAATCGTTCAAA
>JANQGS010000069.1 GCA_028277195.1 Candidatus Gastranaerophilales bacterium | reverse complement strand
ATGCCGGTAACGAACCCGTTAACTTTATAGGCGGTCATCCAATGGCAGGTACTGAGCACAGGGGGTTTGACGCGTCATTTGAAACCCTTTTCCGGGGGGCTAAGTGGGTTTTAACCCCGTCAAAATGGGCCTCTGACACGCGGCTCCTTGAGGAAGTAATATCTGAACTGGGTGCTACCCCCGTAATTGCAGACCCCTGCGAGCATGACAGGGCAGTTGCGCTGATTAGCCACATGCCTTTATTTTTGAGCCAGGCGCTTTTGGATTTTGTGGAGCGGCACCCCGGGCATGAATTAGCGTTAAAGCTGGCGGCAAGCGGCTTCAGGAGCATGACAAGACTGGCGCATACTAACCCGGAGCTGGCCCGTGATATGCTATCAGGCAACAGGGAAAACGTTTTGTCAAGCCTTGAGGAGTTTATGGATTATTTAAACATAAGGAAAAAAGGTTTATGATTTTTAATAGACCGCTCCAGAGGCCATATTAACCGGAAAAATTTTGGGGTTTAGTCTTTCATAAGTTTCTCAAATTCGCTGACATCCTCGGGGGTATCAATTCCTATCGGGTTATAATCAACCATGGCAGTCTTAATGCTGAACCCGTTCTGCAAAGCCCGCAACTGCTCCAGACATTCAGCTTTTTCCAACTCACTCTGCATAAGTTGTGTGATTTTTAGCAGCGCTTCCCGCCGATAGACGTAAAGTCCTATATGGCCGTAATATTCAGGAGTATAATCGCTTCTTTGATAAGGAATAGCTGCCCTTGAGAAGTACAGGGCCTTGCCGTCACTGCTTATAACGGCTTTGACAATATTAGGGTTGTGAATCTCTTCCTTACTGGAGATTTTCCTTATAAGTGTTGATATATCAGCGCTTTCATCATCCATAAGGCACTCAATGGCTTTATCAATGCTTTCTGGCCGGATTAGCGGCTCATCCCCCTGGACATTGACCGCTATATCGATTTCAGGGTTTTTGCCGACAATTTCCGCTATCCTGTCGCTTCCGCTTTTGTGCCCGGGCCGGGTCATTATCCCCTCCCCGCCAAAAGCCCTGACAGCATTAAGTATTCTTTCATCATCAGTAGCTACAATCACCCTGTGCGGCAGTTTTGCCTCACAAGACCTTTCATAGACCCATTGGATTATGGGCTTACCCTGTATCTTAACAAGCGGCTTGCCCGGAAGCCTGCTCGAAGCGTATCTTGCGGGAATTATAACAGCCGTTTTCATTTTTTATACGACTTCTTTCCATACTTCCTGGTTTTTCAGGAATTCATAATCAAGCTCGCCCTCCCCGGCAGCCACCAGGGAAGCTACAACAGCGTCACTTGTCACGTTTATGAGCGTCCTGAACATATCCAGCACACGGTCAATCGCAAATATCAGCACATATGCCTGCCCAATCTCCTCAACAGACAGCTTTAAGCTGCCCTGGACTATTAACGCCAGGGTTATAAGCCCCGCGCTTGGGATACCCGCGGATGTGCTGGAGGCTACAATTGCCAGTAGACCTATCAGGACAATCATTAAAGGCGTAAGATGGATATCATAGGCCTGTGCAATAAATATTACGGCAATTGACTGGAACAGGGCCGTTCCGTCCATGTTCATCGTCGCGCCCAGGGGCAGCACAAAGCTGCATATCTTGCTTGAAATTCCGGCTCTCCTCTCGCAGCAGGCAATTGTAATAGGGAGCGTGGCTGAACTGCTTGCCGTGCCGAACGCTACCATCATTGCCTCGGTAATTGCCTGGTAGAGTGAGGTAACTCTTATTTTTGAGAAAAGTTTTAGCAATACCGGATAAGTAATCAATAACTGGATAAACAACCCTAAAAGTATTACCGAGGCATATAGCCACAGGTCCTTTATCGTGTCAAAACCGGCTTTTGCCACATAATAGGCCGTGAGGGAGAATATGCCGGGAGTCGCAACTATCATAATCCAGTCCGTTACCTTCATAGTTGCGGCAAAGACCGACTCAAAGAACGATACAACCGGCCTGTTCATCTCCCCTATTGACGCAAAAGCGCAGCCAAATATAATCAGGGAGATTAATGCCTGGAATATTATTGTATCAGGCTGGTTTTCCGCTTTGGCGTCCGGGTCTGCCGCATTTCCCGGCAGCATGCTCAGGATTAAGGCGGGTACGTTTATTTTTGATGTATTTTCCTTAAGGGCCTCTACCTTATCCTGCACCATCTGTGATTGCCGTGCGTCTATTTTAGGGTTAAAATCCTTCCCGGGCTTGAACAGCAGTGCCAGGGTTGTGCCTATCACAACCGCTATCAGGGTAATAAGGGCATAATAAGCCACCATTTTCATTCCTATCTTGCCTACCTGCCTGCTGTCGCCAAGACTGGCTATACCTACTATAATCGCGCTTACCACAAGCGGTACTACTATCATTTGGATTATTTTTATAAATCCCTGCCCGATAAACAGTAAAATTTCGTGAAAAGTCGTGGCCTCTCCCGCCTGGAAAGGATATAACAGCCCGACTATTATCCCGCCTATCAGGGCCAGGAAAATATGCCAGTTCCTCTTAATCCCAAATCCTATTGCTACTAATATGTGCCAGTGTAATTTCATAGAGTATATCCCTTTTTTAATAAAATAAACACAACATTAAAAAATAATATTAAAGATAATTTTAACATTTTTTTCTCAATAAATGAACGAATTTTATTTTTTTGCGAGCATATACCGGTATATTTGGGCTTTCTGCAACCTGTTTGTCCCGCCTTTTATCCGGCTGTGAGCGGCTCTTTGCACTAAAGTCAGGTCTGTATTTGAAACAAAGCCTATATTACCCAGTATATGAAGGGTTTCCGCTGTACTCGCCGCAGCGGCCTCACTTGCTTTTACCTTTGCCATTGAAGCTGTTTTAATATTCGGCATGTTTTTATCTATTGAGTCAGCGCTGTAATATATCAGCATCCTGGCGGCTTCAATTTCACTGAACATATCGGCAAGGGTAAACTGGAGGCTCTGGCTTGCTGAGAGGCTTTCTCCCCTCAGGTTTTTGGTTTCCTTTGCGGTCTTAATGCCGGCTAAAAGCGCGCTCTGGGCTATACCTGCCGCAACCGCAGCCACAAGCGTTCTTGCCACTGTAAGTGCTCTCTCAAAATTATCGTTTACCAGGCCCACGCAGCACTCTTCATTGAGTTCGGTTGATATTTTAGCCTGGTTCAGGATAATTTTCGAGTTTGATATGGTTTTACTTATCTCATTAACCTTTATTTTTTCCTCACTAACGGTAAACAGCCTTATTTTACCCTTTTCATCCCTTGCAAAAACAAGGTATTTATCCGAATATAGCTGTTCATTGCCGATAAATTTTGTGCCGCTTAATTGCCAGCCGTTTTGTGTTTTCAGGGCTTTTGCCTGTATGTCCTGAATGCCTGAAAAGCCCGGCTCAAGGCATAATAGTCCGATTGTTTCCCCCTTTTCCAGTACCTGGTCGGCTTTTTTTTGCCCGTAGGCATCCATCAGCTCCCTGAAAACAGCCTGGTCAGTTAAAACATACGCTGTCAGGGAATCCTGTTTGGCTATTTCCTCAAGTGACACAGCCATGCCAAGATAATCACAGTGCAGTTCGTCAAATTCGGGTAGGTATTGTTTTATTTTCTCTTTTGTGTTTTTTCCTTCTTTTATGCTGGTTTCTTCTATTTCCAAAATTAAATTTTGAGTTTTTTTAATACACTCAAGGTGCTTTTCACCTAACTCAAACTGTCCTGACATTTTATTCTCCTTATTGTTATAAACTTACTGTTTCCTTAAATGTTTTCATACTGCAATACTCGCCGCACATTGTGCATGGTTTGCCGTCTTCTATGTTTTCAAAAATATCTTTATCTATAGCATATTCAGCCTGCTTTTTCCAGTCAAGGTTCATTCTTGCTACAGACATTAACCTGTCCTTTTCAATTGCCCGGTTCCTGCCTTTTGCCACATCAGCCGCGTGTGCCGCTATTTTTGAGGCAATTACGCCCTGTTTTACCTGCTCGGCGTCGGGCAGGCCCAGGTGCTCACTGGGTGTCACGTAGCACAGGAAATCCGCCCCGGAAACCGCTGCCAGCGTTCCGCCGATAGCTGCCGTTATATGGTCATAACCCGGCGCTATATCAGTTACAAGC
>JANQGS010000066.1 GCA_028277195.1 Candidatus Gastranaerophilales bacterium | reverse complement strand
ATACCCTTTGCCTTGCACTTATCCGCAAATTTCGGGCGCACACCCGTGGAAACATGGCATCCTATAAGCCTGCCGTCTTCGTCCGCGCCATATTGCTCCCATTTGAATATATCCTGGAGTGTTATAATATTCCCTTCCATCCCGGTTATTTCAGTGATGTGTGTAACCCTCCTGCTTCCATCGGGCAGCCTGGTTGCCTGCACAATCATATGAACGGCAGACGCTATCTGCTGTCTTATTGTCCTGTCAGGCAAATCAACCCCCGCAAACATAACCAGGGTTTCCAGCCTTGCGCAGGCATCCCTGGGGGTATTAGCGTGGACTGTTGTTAGAGAGCCGTCATGGCCGGTATTCATTGCCTGGAGCATATCCAGGGCTTCCGCTCCACGGCACTCCCCTATAATAACCCTGTCGGGCCTCATCCTTAAGCAATTTTTCACAAGGTCCCTCGCGTCTACCTTGCCGTTTCCCTCAACATTCGGGGGCCTTGTTTCCAGGCGCACCACATGGTCCTGCTGAAGGGACAATTCGGCTGAGTCCTCTATTGTGACTATTCTGTCACCGTCGGAAATAAAGGCTGAGAGGCTGTTTAAAAGCGTTGTCTTACCTGAGCCCGTTCCTCCTGATATGACTATGTTCAAATGCGCCGCAACAGCCGCTTTAAGGGTTTCCGCCATTGCAACGGTCATTGAGCCCCAGTTAAGGAGGTTCTGCATGGTTGCCGCGTCTGCCTTGAATTTCCTTATGGTTAGGGAAGGGCCGTCAATCGCAAGAGGAGGGATTATGGCATTAACCCTTGAGCCGTCGGGAAGCCTGGCATCAACCATCGGGGAGGTTTCGTCTATCCTTCTCCCCACTTTTGAGACAATTCTCTCGATTATATTCAGCAAATGCTTGTCATCCTTAAAATTGGCTGTTGTTTTCTTGAGTTTCCCGCTCATTTCAACGTATACATTATTGCAGCCGTTTACCATAATTTCTGAAACGTTAGGGTCGCCAAGAAGCGGGTCAAGAGGCCCGAAGCCCTTAACTTCCTGTTTTATTTCCCTTATAATCCTTAATCTTTCAGAATTGCTCAGGGGAAGCGTGGAAAAATCCACCTCAAGTTTTTTTTCCACAAACGCTTTTAATACCTGGTCCTGTTCTTCCGAAGAATATGTATCCCAGTCACCCAGGGCATTTATTTTTTCTATTAAATCAATGTGGATTTTTTCTATAACCTCGGTAAATTTCCCGCTCTCCGCGGAGGAGACCTTCGGGGAAGAGGCGATTGCCCTGACCGCTTCCTGCCCGCCCCTGGTAAGCCTGTTTCTTATTGACATATATCATTAGCTCCTTTGTTTGATAAAAGGTAAATTTAAATTTTTAAATTTATCCACAACTGATGCCATGTCAAAATTAACAGAATCGTGTTCTTTTGAGTCTTCTTCATCATAAAACGTTATCCCGCTTATTTTTGATGCCAGTTGCGCAAAATTCTTGCTGATTCCGGCCTTGCTGTCCATTTCCGATATAGGGACCCCCTTATTAATAGAGGTCATTACGGAAAAATAGCTGTTGGGTATTTTCCAGTAAACTTCCTGGTTAAGCGCCTCTTCAACGTCGTCAATCGTTATCTCGTCATCTTCTATATACCGGTTTACAACCAGTTTAACTTTATCCTCGTTGTATTCAAGGCGCTTGAAAAGAGTCAGGCACCTCTGGCAATTCCTTATTGAAGGCAGGTTCACCATTGAAACAAGGAAAATACGGCTGGACATATCAAGGCAGGTAAGGGTCTTTATATCAAAACTGCTGCTCGTATCAATTATTACATATGAAAAAATGGACTTAAGGAAATTAAGCACGGACGCAATGTCATCAACGGATATTTCCTCTGCCTGCTCCACATATGGCGGGTCAGCAAGGATATATAAATCCCTGTCCTTATATTTCTCAAGGGAGGTAAACAGGAAAGACTCGTCAAGACTGCTTATGTGGCTTGTAATATAAGCAATGTCAAATGACGGGTTCAAGTCAAGAAAGGTCGTAACATCTCCCATTTGCAGGTTAAGGTCAACAAGGCAAACCCTTTTCCCGGTGAGTTCATTTAATTGCAAGGCAAGGTTCACGGCCAGGGTCGTCTTCCCTATGCCGCCTTTATTGCTGAAAACGGAGTATATTTCCCCGGTTGTTTTCTCGGTATCAGCCGTTAATAGAGACCTTGCCTTTCTCAGGGCGCTGTTAAGGTCCTCCAGTATAACAGGCTTTGTTAAAAATTCCCTTGCACCGCACCTCATGGTTTTAATGACCATTTCTGTGCTTACATTTTCCGAGCAGGCAAAAATAACGGTATTTTTATCTATTTTTGAAATTTTTTCAACTATTTCAAGGGCTAAATCCGTATTTTCGGTAAGGTCAATAATTACGAGCTGGGGCTTTTCCTGGGCAATAAAGTCATACCCGACAAGCAGGTTGTCGAAATCACCGATTAATTCAATATAATTAACTCCTTCCAGGAGTTCCATTAACTGGATTCTTGTCTTTTCATTATTATCAATTATAACCATCGGTATCTTGTTCATTTTATCAATCCTCTCTCGCCAAATCCGCTTTTACTATGGAAGGAGTCACAAAAATCATTATTTCCGAGTCCTTGTCCTCATATGAAACCCTGTCAAATACCGTCCCTATAACGGGCAGGCTGGAGAGGAACGGGAATTTAACCGTTGTATTTGTTTCTGTTTTTTTCACGAGTCCTGTTATAACAGTTGTATGGTTATTTTTTACCTCAACTTTTGTTGTTCCCTTTTTTGTGGCAAAAGTCGGGTTATCCCCGGCGCCCGATGTTGAGCTGAGCTCGCTTATTTCCGTTGATATGGTAAGAATTACCCTTTCCGTTTCTTCCAGTATTTCAGGAGTTATGGCAACATTAATCCCGATTGGCCTGTAAGTATACTGAATAGTCCCGAGCTCGTCCACACCGTCCGGGACGGGGATTTCCTCGCCTGAGTTAAAAGTTGCCTCTTCCCCGTGCACAACCATTACGCTGGGCTCCGCGATAATTTTAACCAGCCCTTCTGACTCGGCAAACTCCAGTGAGAAAGAGAGGTCTTTAAAAGGCAAAGTCGCCCATGTCTGAAAACCGTCCTTTGTAAAAGTATTGCCCCTTATATTATTCACCCATTTCTGAACCTCAAGGACAGGGTCTACTACCCACGGGTCATCTACGGCCTCTCCCAGGTCATTAAGCGCGGTAAAGGTTTTCCCCGTTACAGTCGCAGGGACGTCGAGGTACTCCATCAAGCCCTCCTTAATGTCATACTCCCTGCTTTTTTTTCTCTCCTTGTTTATCTCAACGATTTTGACTTCCAGCAATACCTGGGGAATAAGGGTTTCCGTGAGGTCTACTATTGAGTATCCATAGGCTTCCGCCAGTTTGTCTATCTTGCTTTTTAAAATGCTTGAGGATAGTTTTCCCGTTAGCATTACCTTCAGGCCTTCCTCACTGCCTCCATTGACAAAATCAATGTTTATGTCCTCTTTATTGGTGAGTCGTTTTACTTCCTTTACAAAATTAATATTATCCTGCTCCACAAAAAGGTTAAAAAATAAGGGTTCTCCCTCCTGTCCCCATATAATTACCGTTGTTTCGCCCGCGTTTGTCCCGTTAATGAGTATTTCCCTGGGAGAGAGAAAAACCATCTCAACAAGGTCAGGGTTTGTTATTGAAAACCTTTTTAATGGTTCATCAAACCTGAATATCCGGGATTTCCCCACAATCGCCTTCAATTCCGAAACCCCGCCTTTTAATACAGGCGCGTCTAATACTTCGCTTTCTTCCCTGGCTTTTTTTATGTCTTTTGATTTATATATGGAGTCCCGGGCCTGGTTTGCCTCGTTAATATCAAGTATATCAGGTGCCAGCTCCCTTATTTCCAGATTTTTTGCCGCAAAAGCGCCGGCGCTTAACGCCAGGACACAAAATATTACAACCGGGAATTTTTTCGCCGCGTCCGGTATGATTTTCGTTGTATTTATTTTTTTTATCCTTCCATCCACGCTGTTTAACCTCTTATTGAACCATATCAAGTAATTCCTTCAGTTTTGATAAATCCGTTGAGGAGTCGGTACTGTCTTTTTTCTCATTTTCAAGGCTTTTCAGTCCTTCTGTTTCAAAATCTATTGTAGAAACGGCAGTTGCTTTTATTATTTCAACTTTTCTGGGCTCCGGAGCAGGCATGCTCGGGGGCTCAAGGTTTTTCCCCTTCAGGGGCTCATCGGGAATTTTAATATTTACAACTTCCAGATTCTCGGAAGGGGGCGGGGGCAGTTCTTTTTCGGTTATTACAACCTTATCGTCATTATTGTTCCTTGTAATAATTTGAAGCTGGCCCCCGGAAATACTGTCCATAATTCCGGATACCAAATCTACAGGTATAAGAAAGGTTATGGCGCTCGCCCGGTTTGCGCTCAGGTAGCGCGTGCTTACCCTGTTGCCGGCGTTTGCGTTATACCTTGAGCCGCCCGAGTCGGCGGTTGTCCCGGCCTCAAAAGCGACTATCCTGATATTCTGGGCAATAAACTCAGGCGTACCGGACGCTTTTAAAAGGTCAACCCTTGAGCCAACCCTTATATGGGAAGCAAGTCCTTTAAACCTTTCCGTTGGTATGGAAATGGCCCTCATGTCATTTGGTATTTCTATTGAGGAAATATCCTCCGACTGGATTTCCGCGGTGGTTATAAACTGGCCTTTTACGAGGTTTTTACCGGCTTTTTTCCCCACAACCATTGCCACGGTCTTAAAATACCCTTCAGGCAACGCGTCCTCGTCATATTCCTTAACTTCAAGCAATTCAGCAGTAAACACGTCCCCCACGTTAAGGTCACCTGCTGCTATTACAGCGTGAATTTTCGAATTTTTTTCCTCCTCTTCAAACGGATTTTTTTGAAGTTCTTCCATGGCGGCTTTTTGTTCCGCGAGCATTCTGTTCATTTCCTCCATGGCAGCATTTTTGCTGTTCATTGAGCCGAAAATGAAAAAGGTTGCTATCCCGCCCAGGGCAACAGCTATAATAATTTTTTTCTTGTTTTTTTTGTTTACCCTCATATGAAATATATAGCCTCTGGATATACTTAAAAGCCTGCAAATGCAATATTTTCCTATGTTTTATATCGGTTTTATTTCATGAAACTTTATACTGTACTTTTAAAGCAACTACTCAGCACCTTAAAAATTCTTCAAAATCCCCCCCGCCCGGCCCTAGTGGTGGTTAAGGGCTTCGCCCTTAACAATTTTTATATAGATTTTGAATAATTTTTTCAAATTTTTTATAAAAATTTTTGGGAGGCATAGTCTCCCAAACACCTTCAGGAAGGGCGGGGCGGGGAATTTTGAAAAAATTCTGACTGCTACTTGTAGTTACTATAATAAATAGTTATTAAAATTTGTATTATGCTATATAATATAAAAAAGGAGTTTTACTGAATATATGACAAAAAAAGTTGTTGATACAATACCTATAGAAGTTCTGATAACTACAATTGACCACGAAATCAAAGGCTGTGTCCATGTCTCCAAGTACACAAGCACAAACAGGGAATTGACCGACCTCCTGAACGATAAGGACAAACGCTTTATCGCGGTCACTGACGCTGAAATAACAAAGAAAAACGGCGGCCCCCCGAAAAAGTATGACTTTTTAAAAGTTCATATAGATTATATTCTAATGGTGCACCCGGCTTCACAGATTATTTACAAGGAGTCGGCAAAGGTTCAGGAAGATGTTACAAGGTTCCGTGAACTCAGGAACAAACTGAACAGGACAAAGTTTTAAAATTCGGGGAAATAGAATATGGAAACCCTGGAATTACTGAAAAATTATAATTTTTTCGGGCTGTCGCTCCCGCAAATCCTGATATTTATCGGGATGATTTTCCTTATTTTATTTGTGGATAAATTTTTGAGCTTGATATTATTCAAATTTTTCAGGCAAAAAGCTGAAAAAACAACAACAGAGCTGGACGATAATATTATAGAAGCGGTAGAAAAGCCTGTTATATGGTTATTTTATGTGGTCAGTATTTATGTGGCGCTTCTTATCCTGGGCATACAGGACTCAACACTACCGATAAAAACAGCATCAAAGGCAATTACAGAGACCCTTGTGGCAATGTTACTTACCTGGCTTGCTTTCAGACTCGTTGATGTGTTCGACGTATTTCTCGCAAAGCATTTGAACAGGGAAAAAGAAAGAAAAAGAAGTGAACTCCTGATATTTTACTTCTTTCCCCTGATGAAAAGAGCCTTAAAGGTAGCTATAGCCTTTATTGCAATAATAATAGTAATCCAGAACTGGGGTTATTCAGTAACTTCGCTGGTGGCTGGTTTTGGAATAACAGGCCTGGCAGTTGGTTTTGCGGCAAAAGAATCTATAGCGAACGTATTTGGCTCAATTTTTGTGGTCGCAGACCATGTTTACAAGCCCGGGGACTGGATAATAGTTGACAAAAGCGTTGCAGGAGGCAATGTTGAAGGGATTGTTGAGGATATATCTCTGAGATCGACCAGGATAAGGGCTTTTGACAATACTTTAATCATTATACCAAATAATGAAATGGCAAATGCCACCATTAAAAACGTTTCCGCACATAAAAAACGCCGAATATATGAATTTATAGAGATTACATACGACACACCCCCTGAAAAAGTAGAACTGGCAGTGGATATTTGCAGGCAAATAGTCCGGAGACACCCTGAAATGGAGGAATACCAGCAAATACATTTTAACCAGTTCGGCTCTCATTCACTGAAGATAATGCTTTATATCTTTACAAACACTACAGATTGGGGTGAGTACCTGCGTATCAGGCAGGAAATTTTCCTGAGCATATTCAGGGAGTTTAATAAAAACGGCATTGAGTTTGCGTTCCCCACACAGACACTGTATCTCAATCAACTGAAAGAATACCCTAAATACCTTCAGGAGAAATCATAATGCTTATTAGAATCCTAACCTCAGGGACTTTTGCTTCCAATAACTACCTGGTTATGTGCAGGAAAACACATGATGCCGTGCTTATTGATGCGGGCGGCGACTACGAGGCCACCATGCGGGAGGTTGAAGATGCAGGTGCAAACCTTAAATATATCTTTCACACGCATGGCCACCTTGACCATGTTGCCGGGGATGTTGAGCTGAAAGCAAAAGCAGGAGTTAAAACCTTTATCCATAAGGACGACAGGTTTCTTGTCGACAGGTTTAAGGAACAGTTAATGATGTTCGGGCTGCCTGACATGGAAATACCGGTAATTGACGAATATATTGAACACGAGCAGGTTCTTGAAGCAGGCGGTTTAAATTTCAGGGTAATACATACCCCCGGGCATTCACCGGGAAGCGTTTGCTACCTGGTAGATGATGTATTGTTTTCAGGAGATACGCTTTTCAGGGATTCTGTTGGAAGGACTGACCTTCCCGGCGGGTCATATGAGCAGCTCGGGGATTCCGTTGTTAACAGGCTGTTTGTGCTTGATGAAGGGATTAAAGTATACCCCGGACATGGCTCTGCAACTTCAATAGGTTATGAAAAACAAAACAATCCCTTTTTTGGCAAGAAGACCCTGAAACAGGCTCGGGAAATATAAGATGAAAGTTAAGGCATGCGGCATAACAAGGCTGGAAGATGCCCTGCTTGCAGTTGATGCGGGAGTTTGGGCTGTTGGGTTTATATTTGTAAAGGATACTCCCCGGTATATAATGCCCCAAAAAGCAGCTCAAATAATAAAAAACCTGCCCGAAAAAGTGGAGAGGTTTGGGGTGTTTGCTGATGCGGAAATTAGTGAGGTTATTGACATTTCCGGGTCTGCCGGAGTAACAAAAATACAGCTCCATGGGGAGGAAAGCCCCGGGTATTGTTCTAAAACAGGTTTAATGGCGGGTATAGAAATTGTAAAAGCAATCCGTATTAAGGATATAAACGATTTAGAGCTTATAAACCGCTACAGGGAGTATGTTTCTTATATTTTACTTGACACTTTTGCCCGGAAGCAAAGGGGAGGCACGGGTAAAGCCTTTGACTGGAACATAGCGAAGAGGGCAAAGCTGTATAATATGCCCATAATTTTGGCAGGAGGGCTTAGCCCCGGCAATTTAGACCTGGCTTATAGGGAAGTAAATCCTTTCGCACTGGACCTATCAAGCGGGTTAGAGGCGTCTAAGGGCATTAAGGACAAAGAAAAAATTAAATCCCTGAAAAACATAATAAAAAATAACAAAGCAGGGCTTTGATTCAACTCTGCTTTGCTCAAACCTCCGGGATATTTTAAGTATCCGGTCTTTTAAATTTCTTAGTTGCCTGCTCCGGGATAGTTTTTTAGTTCCTCCTATATATTATATAAGTTAAATTTATTTAAAAAATTGCTATTATTTATATATTTTATTAAGGTTTGTTAAGGCTTAAAGATATACTGCAAAAAAATTAAAAATACTTTACATACTGGCATTTGTATTATTATTGGAATATCCTAAAGGTGGATTAGTTCTAAGTATTTTTTTATATAGGAGATTTTTTATGGTCATGACAGAAGAACCTAAAGTTCAGGACGGGGGCAAGGATACTTCCTGCTGCAAACCCGGGGAACGTTGCGGCTTTGCGGGAGCTGAGTATATTGGCGTTGGTATAATCCTCGTGGCGCTCGCAATAGTTGTATCAGTATTTAATTTTAACGTGCTCGCAACACAGAACCTGGTTTATTCCTCCCTGGCAGCAGGCGTTTTATCACTTGTTTTCGCTACTTTTCTTATTGAAAAAATAGTAAAATCAGAGCCCGGCAATGAAAGGATGACGGAAATTTCAGAATACATCCAGACAGGCGCAATGGCCTTTTTAAGGCGTGAATACAGCGTACTTTCAATCTTTGTGCTGGCTGTTTTCGGCCTTATTGCCTATTTTATCAACATGCAAACCGCCATATGCTTTCTTTCGGGAAGCGTCTGCTCGGCAATAGCCGGTTTTGTGGGAATGTCGATTTCCACAAAAGCAAACGTAAAAACAGCCCAGGCCGCCTCAAAATCACTTAACGGCGCGTTGAGAATAGCATTCTCGGGCGGCACCGTTATGGGCATGGTGGTTGTAGGGCTTGGCCTTACAGGTTTATCAGTACTTTATATGATTTTCCAGGACCCGGGTATTGTTAATGGCTTTGCGCTGGGCGGCAGCTCAATTGCGCTGTTCGCGCGTGTCGGTGGCGGTATTTACACCAAGGCGGCTGATGTTGGCGCTGATTTGGTAGGAAAGGTAGAATCCGGCATTCCCGAGGATGACCCCAGAAACCCTGCGGTTATTGCTGATAACGTCGGCGATAATGTCGGTGATGTAGCGGGTATGGGGGCTGACCTGTTTGAATCCTATGTAGGCTCAATAATAGCTGCTATGACACTTGGGTTTGTCACATTCCAGGACGGAAATGGGGTGCTTTTACCGCTTGTTATTGCGGCAATCGGCATTGTATCATCGATTATCGGAACAGCGTTCGTAAGGACCGACGAAAAGGCTGACCCCATGAAAGCCCTTAACTGGGGGACTTTCGCTTCAGGAGCAATAATGATTGGCGGGTCATACTTTGCTGTTCAATACTTTATGCCCGGGAACTTCAACCTTTTCTGGGCGTTATTCTTTGGGCTGGTTGCGGGCATCTCAATAGGCCTTCTGACCCAGTACTACACATCAGCGGAATACAACCCCGTAAAACATATAGCCCGGACCTCGATAACGGGCGCGGCAACAAATATTATTGCCGGGCTCGGGGTCGGTATGATTTCAACATTCTTCCCGATAATCGCAATCTGTATAGCGGTGGTAATAGCATTCTGGGCCGGCGGCACATATGGCGTGGCTCTTTCAGCCATTGGTATGCTCGCAACTGCCGGAATGATTATCGCGGTGGACGCTTATGGCCCGATAGCCGATAAGGCTGGCGGCATTGCGGAAATGTCACACCTCCCGCCCGAGGTAAGGGAAAAAACAGATAAACTTGATTCGGTGGGTAATACAACAGCCGCTATCGGAAAGGGCTTTGCCATTGGCTCAGCCGCACTTACGGCTTTAGCGCTCTTAACGGCCTATTCAAAAGTTGTAGGGCTTGATTCAGTAAATATTTTGAACCCAAATGTAGCGGTAGGCCTGTTGTTCGGGGCTTCCCTGCCGTTTGTGTTCTGCGCGCTGACCATGGGAGCTGTTGGCAAGGCTGCCAGCGAAATGGTCGAGGAAGTCAGGCGACAGTTCAGGGAAATTGCCGGGATTATGGAAGGCAATGCAAAACCTGATTACGCGAGATGTGTTGATATCAGCACAGGCTCTGCAATAAAGGAGATGTTAGTGCCCGGTTTAATAGCAGTAGCCTCCCCGGTGGCTTTCGGGATTTTCCTAGGGCCGGAAGCGCTCGGAGGAATGCTGTTTGGAGCGATTGCCGCGGGTGTTTGCCTCGCTATTATGCTGGCAAATAGCGGCGGGGCATGGGATAACGCAAAAAAATACATAGAAGCCGGAAACCTCGGCGGAAAGGGCAGTCCGGCCCACGCAGCCGCAGTTACCGGCGACACAGTCGGCGACCCCTGCAAGGATACATCAGGTCCGTCATTAAATATACTTCTTAAGTTAATGGCGATAGTATCACTGGTGTTCGCCCCGATATTCTAGATAAAATACTAAGTAAGTAACTTGGACGTGATTAACCCGCAATTTTTGCGACGAATATTTAAAACAATAGAAAAAGCCCTTTCCTCGCCTCATAACACATTAAAGCAGAGGGAAAAACCGGCACAGACCCTGCAGAAAATCGGGACTAAAACAGCTCATAAAAACAATGAGCAAACCCTTCAGCAGGTAAATGCCAATTTACTTCTAAACAGGCCTGAACAGGTGCTTATAATGAGGGAAATGCTCCAGCTGCCCCGGGATTTAAGGGAAATTTTGACCTTACTATTGTCACAAAATAAAAAAATTAACCCTGACCTGATAAAAAAACTGCTTGAAACAAATTCAAAAGAGGTAATAGGCAGGTTAATAAGGCTAATTCAGCAAACCCCCCAGAATACACAAAACCATGAGCAGTTAAAGCAGCTTATAGGACTCTTAAACCGGATTGTACCTCCTGGGGAGAGTACTCCCCAGGAGGTAATTACCCAATTCCTCCTCTTATACCTGCCATGGCTGCCTTTACTTGAGCACCAGAAGATTGAAGTCGCTTTTGAAAAAAAGAAAGCCAGACCCCCTGTTGATGATACTGTCGCAATGGTAATATATATATCAACAATAAATCTCGGAAGGTTCAAGGTTATTATTTTTGTTGATAAAAACAACAGCCTGGACATACTTATACAAAATATTGAAGGCAAGGATAGCAAAATTTTAAGCAATATACTGAAAAAAATAAAATCAGGAATAAAAAAGGAGAGTATAACAGCTGAAACTCATATGACAGTGGTTAAGCAAAAAAATTTTGAGAAATCCGAGTTTAGGAAGATAACTATTTCCCAGGTAAATAATATTTCTCCTCTTGTGCTTATTGCAGCGCAAAAAATAGCGCAAATCATATTTGAATTTGATGAAAAAATGTCCTTACTTGAAAAAAGAGAACAAAGTGTTAAAGACTGAGAAAGCTTGATTTTTAAAAATCCTGTTGCTTTCTTTTTTCCCTCCTGTCCTGTCTGTGCTGTTTTCTTTTTTGTTTAAGCTCATCTCTTTTTTGCTTCATTTCCTGCTTAAACTCGCTGAAAATTGTTTTTTGCTCAGGATTTAAAATAGATTCGAATTTTTGCATATTATTCTTGCGGAGGCTATTTGCTTTTTCCCTGAGACTCTTAATTTCCTCTACCTTGGCTTTTAATTCCTCTTTAGAAGCTCCTGAGTGCCTCATTTGCTTTAATTCATCTTTTTTCTGATGTATTTGCTCAACTATAGGCTTTATAACAGGCCTTGCTTCCATGCGTATTTCCCTGGCCTTTTTCTGCTGTTCCTCATCCAGGTTAAGGCTTTTCCTTAATTCCTTCCTTTTTTGCTTAAAATACTCGTGACGTTCTTTTTTAAAATTATGTTTCGGTGAACCATCCTCTGCACATGCATAATTTCCTGCTGACAGGATGAAAATTCCTGCTGTTAATAATGTTAGGACTTTTTTCATAGGATACTCCTTTCTTCAAATTCTTTGTATAATTGTTTTCTTGCATTAAAAAGCCTTGATTTTACCGTACCTACCGGGCATTTTATCTTTTCTGATATTTCCTCATAACTCATTTCCTGCATATCGTAGAGTATTACAACTTCTTTTAACTTTGGCTTAAGTGTTTCAACGGCTTTTATTATTGTGTTTTTTCTTTCCTTTAAGAGCAGTTGCTTATCCGGGGTGAGTTTTTTATCTGAATGCTCAAGATGCTCTTCAGTAAGGTCAGTTTTAAGTTCATTGCTGAATTGTTTTGATTTCAGGTGGTCTTTACAGGTATTTACGGTTATTCTCCTGACCCAGGCCCGGAGGTTGCCCTGTTCCCTGTAGCGGGATAGGTTTTTCCATATTTTTATATATACTTCCTGCTCAATATCCTGGGCATTTTTTTTCCCTGTCATAGATATAATGAGATTCTGAATGTTTTTTTGATGAGCTTTTATAATTTCTTTCATCTGCTAATAAACCATAAATAATCCATAATCATCCGTTGGAAGGCCCATTTCCGATATGACTGACTCACCCGCGTTATATAAAAGATTATATACGTTAATGTCTTTATTTAGAAACATATTATTAATCAGGAAATAAACCAGTGCCACGGTTATCAGGCCCGCAACCGCTTTTATCGCGGGGGCACAGGGTTTTTGTTTCCCGAAATTCCTGTAATAAGGGGCGGCTTCTTTTGCAATGAGGGAGGTTTGCTTCATTTTTTCGTGTTGCTCACGGCAGGAAGCACAAACAGCAATATGCTCCTCGAGCTGCCTTTCAGGGCCAAAAATAAATAATCCTTCGTACTTACTGCATTTATCCGGCATTTTTTAATCCTGTTTTTCTGCTTATTCTAAATGGTAAAACGAAGAATTTAAATAATTGTTCATTTTGAGCCCGGCAATCCCTACAGCCGGGCAATATCGTCAATAACCGTCGGTGTAATTAATATGATTAATTCTGTTTTTTCATGCTCAAATTCAGTGTTGCTGAATAATTTTCCTATAAGGGGAATATCCCCCAGGAAAGGCACTTTGCCGACTTTTTCAGTGTCCTTTTCCTTGGTTAGCCCGGCAATAGAAAGGGTTTCGCCTGATTTAACCCTGACATCCTGGAGGATAACTTCCCTGGTGGAAATTGGTGTTATTTCAATGCTTGTGCCTCCTACAGTACCTATTGTTTCCTTTGGCAGAGAATTGGTTATCGAAGGCCTTACTCTCATTGTTACCGAGTTATCTTCTCCGATTTTGGGCAGGATATTTAAAACAATCCCGACATCGGCAAGTTCAACAGAATAAGTGGTAACACCGTCACTAATTGTTGTATCCACTTTATTTACGATTTGTTCGGTTATTTTAATCAGTGACTCGCTCCCGTTAAGGGCAACGATAGTGGGATTAGCCAGCAATTTGGCCTCTTCATTGTATATCATTGCATTGAGTTTTAGTGCCATCTCTTCTGACACGTTGCTTAGAGAGTTAAACATTATTCCTGACTGGTTGGTTTCAGAGGCAAACTCGGTAAAACCGCTGAAAGCCCCGGTAAGGGTATTAAACCCGCCACTCATCTTATCCCCCTGCATATTTGCCAGGAGCCCGAGGTCTTTTGAGTCGTCCTTTTTGAGCTCTATCAGTGATACCTCAATGGCCACCTGCTTCAGGGGCTTATCAAGATACCTTACGGCCTCTTCGGCGAGGATTATATCCTTTTTCAGGCCTGCCACAAGTATTGAATTTGTTCTTGTATCAGGGATTACAATAGCCCCGCCGTCATTATTGTCCACCGTAATATCACCGGTCCTGGCCGTGGAGTGCTGGACCTTGATATTGCTGGCGAGGTCGCCCGCATTTCCGAAGCCGTCACCGGCCTGAAGGGTTTCAACCTTTCCTTTTATGAATTTTGAGTCAATAAGGTAGGTCTGGCCTGTTGAAGCGCCAGCTTCATTAATGGCGGGAGCGCCGGGCATTGCCGGAATTGCAGCAAAGCTCGAACCGCCGGGGCTTTCATCCTTAACTTTATATCCTTTATTAAAGATACTCGCCCTTAGAATGTCTGCTACGTATATCGCGTTGGAATTATTGAGCTTAAATGTCTTGATAAACCTTCTGTTAAGTCCTCTTTTAGACATTACCGGTCTTGAGGCAACGAATATGGTGTTAGCTGAAACCCTTGCCTCGAGCTCCTCGCTTACCAGAATGGTTTCCATTGCCTCATTAAGTGAAATATCCTTCAATTCAGCGCTTATATAGCCCATTACGCTCTCATCAATAACAATATTCATACCGCCTTCCTTTGCGATAATCCTGAGAATTGAGGCTACGTCAACATCTTTCAGGGTCAGGTCAATCCTGGCTTCCTCGTCGAACGCATCGAACCTGTTTTCAAGGTTTATGAAATCACGGTCTATTCTTGTTTGTCGGCTTGAGGTCATATGGCTTTGCAGCATTTTTACCAGGTTTTCCTTGGCCATATCAGGTATAAGCCCTTCATGAAGCTCCTTAACCGTATTGATTCCGGTATTTGGAGCATAATCTTTTATGGAAAAAGCCGGGCTACAGGGCATATAAGCCAGGAACAGCGCGCAAACAACGGAAAGTATTCTTTTTAATATCATATAGCACCTCTTATTGATTATTAACGTAATTGACTTTAATGTTTTTATTTTTTGGAGTTATTGGTTTCATTGTTTTTGTGACTTTTTTTCCATCTATAATAAAGTCACAGCTAAGGTTTGCCGGGTCTATCCCGACCACTTTCACGCCTTGCAGGCTTTCATTCGGCCCCAGCGACTCAGTTAACCCTTTTATCTGGGCTATGACCTTATTCCCGAGAAATCCTTTTATTATTATCGACTCAGGGGGAGCTTGCCGTGAATAATCCTTGCCTTTAGGCGAGACAGGCAAAAGATTCGGCTTTTGGCCCTTAATTCCTGAGAATTTCGGCCTGAAAGGCATAAAGTTGCTTTCTGTATATGAAAACGGGTCGTTTTTGCCCGATGCTATCGCATTTGCGATTAAATCCTTTTTATTTGTCGGTTTTATTGTGTTTTTTTGTTTTTTCTCCTGCGTTTTACCTGTATTTTCAGGCACTTTTGGGGCGGGCTTCGGGGGGGCTTTTTCGGTTTTTTCAATTTTTTTAGCGATTTTTAAAGGCTTTTTGGCAATCTTTGCCTTTTTTTCGTCAACCGAATAATAGTAGTAGCTGACACCAAACAGGGAGAGCACTACCAGCGCTATAATTATCTTTTTTAAATTTTCACTTTTTTGGCTGTTCATCTTTTTCTTCTTCTTCTTTTATTTCATTTATCACCGACTTATATGTACTTGCCCTGATTTTCAGGTCAATCCTCGGATCAAGGCTATCAGTGCCATCGTCAAAAATCTTTGCGGAAATGCCGTTTATATTCACCTTTCTCTGGTATGTTTCCAGAAAGTCCACAAAATCTATTAACTCGCTGTAATACGCCACAGTGTTAATATCAAAGGGTTTTTCCATTATTTGCAATGGGGGCAGCGTTTTTTCCTTTTTTCTCCTTCTTTTTTTCTTTTTATCCTTATCTTCAGGGTCAATTATCTCAATTTCCCGCTCACCCAGGGATTGAAGCCCGACAATCCTGTTTGCGGCTTCGTTTGCGAATATTTCCAGGTCAATAAGCAGTATTTCATCCCTGAACTCAGCCGGGAATTCGGCATTAAACCCGATTAACCCGGCATTCATTTCTTCGAGACGGTTTGCCAGTTTTTTATTTGTTTCCAGGCTTGCCACAGTAATTTTTGTCTTTTTTATGGCAATTTTTTTATTTGTTATCTGCTTGTTCAGCTTAAGGCATTGCGAAACAGCCGGAACCGTA
>JANQGS010000106.1 GCA_028277195.1 Candidatus Gastranaerophilales bacterium | reverse complement strand
TAAATATACTAATGAGCACGCACCCTGGGCGCTTACAAAAAACGAGGAAACTAAAATTCAGTGTGCAAAGGTTTTATACAATGTACTGGAAACACTTCGCCATGTCAGCGTTATGATTTACCCTTTTACCCCGGCAATTGCCCGGGCTATGTGGGAGCAGATGTCTTTAGATGAAGAAGTAGGGACGGTTTTACTGGATGAATTGAGTTGGGGAGGACTGAAACCCGGAAAAATAGCATCTAAGGATACCGTAAAACCTGTATTTTTAAGATTAGACTCCGAATTCGCCGGGGATAAGAAGAAACAATAGGGGATTTAGCCTGAAAAACAGGCAAAGCCGGATTTGTTACCCGGTTGCACGATTGTAACAAAGTGTTTCTATTTTATTTTGAATTCAATAAATATTGTCAAATATTAAAACTTTTTGTTTTTAACTATATTGTGGATACCTTTCGGAAAAAATAATGATAAACCTTTATCAATTTGATAGGGACACTCGGGGGGTACAGTATAAATTTGGGACTGTGCCTGATTATAAGGTTTCCCCGGCAGAAAATGCCCGGGGCGGTGTTGAGCTGTCAAATTCTTTCATAAAAAAAATGCTCGCCCAAAAAGTAAAAATAGAAGGCGACAAGCTCGCAAATAATAACCGGGAAAGCGAAGCTGTATATTTTTATGAAGAAGCAATCCTGATATGGCCCGGTTATCCCTCTCCTTATTACAACCTCGCCAAAGTATATGAAAAAACAGGGGAGTTTGACCGGGCAATAAACACATACACAAGGCTTTTAGAGGTAAAGCCCGATGAAGCTGAGGCACAGACTCTTATCGGGAAGATTTTTAAGCGAAAAGGCGATTATACAACAGCAAGGCAAATGTATAATAAAGCCCTGGAGATAGACCCAAAGTATGATTTTGCGGCAAGGTCACTAAAAGAAATTGATTACCTGATACTTGCGGGCTATAAACCGCAGGAAGCAGAAGCCTTAAAGCAACAGGAGTCTGAAAAAAATCTTGAAATTGCGCTAAAATTGGTTGAAAGGTATGCCCCCCCCGGCATTTCAAGGGCTGTCGATGAAATAGATATTGTTTTTAATGAAACAGATACCCTTTCAGGGCATAAAAACATTGCCCAGTACGAGCACCACAACAGGAAAATCGTTATAACAAGCGATTATATATGGGCATCCCCGCAGGTAACAGCCGCTTATATCATCCATGAAGCGGTTCATGCAAAGGACAAGGATGCCATTTCCTCAATAAAAGAGGAGCAGGACGCTTATGAAGAGTCCATTAATTTCTGGCGGGCTCATAATAAGGGCATAAAAGACCCTGAACTTGACTATGCCGCAGATTTATACAGAGAAAGCCCGCAAAAATTAAGGAAAAAAGTAGGGGAAACCTACAGGGCGAGAGATGAGTCAATGCCTGAGTATTCACCTTACCATACTCAAAACGGCAACCTCGGAATGCTGGCAAGTTTAAAAATTCAGACATTAAAACTCAGAAGCCAGGCAAGTAACATGCTCGGGTTGTATTAATTCATACTATAATACTTGAATTGCTAAATAGCTGAAAGGTCTGATATGACTGACTTAAAATTCCTTAAAATTTATAAAAAAGAGGCGGCGGCGAAGCCGCAGCCCACCTCTAGGGTGGGCTGGGTGGGTGTTTTAAGGAATTTTGAAAGATGTAATTAGCAATTCAGGTTATAATAATTATAAAACCAGAAGGAGTAACCCTGTGAAAACTACCATAAAAGTAAAAATTAACGGCAATGAAACAGAAATGCCTGAAAATTCAACTATAGCGCAGACCCTGGATATACTGAACATAAAGGGCAACATGCTGGTTGTAGAAAAAAACACCAGTATAGTTGATAAAGGAGACTTTGGCTCAACCCGGGTAAAAGAGGGGGATTCGCTTGAAATAGTAGGGTTTTTTGGCGGCGGATAGGATTTCAGGCAAGGAGTAAACATAAATAAAATGATATACAGGCCAAAATTTATTGAGGGCAGAAGCCTTGATTTCAGGGAAGTCGAGGAAAGCGATGCTGAATTTATATTTAAACTGAGAACTGACAATGAATTAAATAAATATATCTCAAGCGTTTCTGACAATATTAAGGACCAGGTAGAATTTATCAGAAGATATAAGGCAAAAGACAATGAATATTATTACGTTGTCCAGGATAAAAAAGGAGCAGCTTATGGCCTGGTAAGACTGTATAATATTAATTTTGAAACCGGTGAGTTTGTCCCGGGCAGCTGGTTAATGAAAAGGGACGCGCCAAACCATTTTTCCCTGGAAAGTATGTTGTTAATATATGATTTGGCGTTTAAAAAGCTGAACCTGAAGCATGGTATACTGGACGTTAAAAAGAAAAACAAAAGGGTTTTAGCGGGGCAGGAACGCTTTGGTGCAGAGTATCTCAGAGAAGATGACCTGACTGTCTATCTTGTTATAACAAGGGAAAAGTACTTTCAGGTAAGGGAAAGGTATAAAAAATTTGCAAAAGACTGATTTTACGGTTAAATTCCTGGATTTAAAGAAAATAAATGAACAATACCGGGATGAAATAAATAAAGCCCTGAACAATGCCGTAGACTCCGGCTGGTATATCCTGGGCGGGCAGGTTGAGGAATTTGAGCGGGAATTCGCCGAATACTGCGGGACAAAATACTGCGTTGGAGTGGGAAATGGCCTTGACGCGCTTTCCCTTATACTAAAAGCCTATGACTTCAAGCCCGGTGACGAGGTAATAGTACCTGCAAACACCTATATCGCCTCAATACTGGCAATATCGCAAAACAGCCTGACCCCTGTGCTTGTAGAGCCTGATATAAATACGTATAATATTGACCCTGCCGGAATTGAAGGAAAAATAACCGAAAAAACCAGGGCCATAATGCCTGTACATCTCTACGGCCAGGTTGCGGACATGGAAAGCATTAACCGGATAGCCCAAAAGTATAACCTCAAGGTTATAGAAGATGCCGCCCAGGCGCATGGGGCTTTTTTGAACAACAAAAGGACAGGCAGCCTTTCGGACGCGGCCGGGTTTAGCTTTTATCCCGGAAAAAACCTTGGAGCCCTGGGGGATGGCGGGGCGGTAATAACAAATGACGGCGAACTTGCCGAAAAAGTCAGGGCCCTGGGCAACTATGGCTCGAAAATAAAGTATAAAAATATCTACAAAGGCGTTAACAGCAGGCTGGATGAACTACAGGCAGCTATTCTGAGGGTTAAGCTGAAATACCTTGACGCGGACAACCGAAAACGCAGGGAAATTGCCGGTTATTACCTGGAAAATATTGAGAACAACGGGATAACCCTGCCCAAATGCGCTAATAAGGAGTCTCATGTCTGGCATTTATTTGTAATAAGGACACAAAACAGGGATGACTTGCAAAATTACCTCTCAGGCAATAATATCCAGACAGTTATTCACTACCCCGTCCCCGCCCATAAACAAAATGCCTATGGGGAGTGGAATCATTTAAACTTGCCGATAACCGAAAAAATCCACAATGAGGTTTTAAGCCTGCCGATTAGCCCTGTGCTGACTAAAGAAGAAGCTGGAACGGTTGTAAATATAATAAGTAACTATTCAGCACCTTAAAAATTTTTTTAAAAACTATAAGTCGATAATTAACAATTCACTTTATTATTTAATTAATGAAAAAAATTAAAGTAAAAACTCCCGCAAAAATAAATCTTACGCTCGAAATCCTCGGCAAAAGACCGGACAGCTTCCACGAAATCAGAAGCATAATGCAGGCTGTAAGCCTTTTTGACTATTTAAACATAACACTAAAACCCGGCAGCGGGAAAATTAGCCTGTCAGGCAACTCCACACTAATCCCGTATGACGAAAAAAATATTGTTTACATTGCGCTCAGGCTGTTTTTGGAGTATTCGGGAACTAAAAACCTTGATATTGATATTTATATAGAAAAAAATATCCCGGTAGCCGCAGGCCTGGCAGGCGGCAGCTCAAACGCCGCCGGGACACTCAGGGGAGTCAATGAAATTTGCGGCTATCCGCTGGGCGGCGAAAAGCTGCACTCAATAGCATCCATGCTCGGCTCTGACGTTAATTTTTGTCTGGAAGGCGGGACATGCCTTGCAACATCAAGAGGGGAAAAAATCGAGCGTATTTCAGCACCCGGGTTTAAATTTGTGCTGGTAAAGCCTGAAAACCTCTTTATCCCGGCAAAAGAAGCCTATCAGAGATATTCCGAACTCAATGAGAAACCAAAATCCGGGAAAAAGACAACTGAAATGTTTTATAATGACCTTGAAAAAGCAATAATCCCCGCATACCCAGAAATTGAGGAGATGAAAACGCTCCTTCTCGGAATCGGTTGCAAAAAAGCGCTTATGTCAGGCAGCGGGCCCTCTGTTTTCGGGGTTTATGACGATGATATCGATGTTTCAGTCCTGCCCGGGGGATATGAGGTATTTAAGGCCGCTTCGGTTTTGGAATATAATGAGTTGAATGAGTAAAAAATTTCGCTATGCCATAACCGTACAATACCTGGGGAAAGGTTTTTCCGGGAGCCAGGTGCAGCCAGGGCAAAGGACAATCCAGTCCGAGATTGAACATGCCGTAAATATCCTGGCAAAAGAAAACAACAGGGTCGTTTTCGCTGGCAGGACAGACGCCGGGGTGCATGCCCTGGGACAGGTTGCGCATTTTGATACAGACCTTGAAATAAATGAGAGAAAATTTGTTTATTCATTAAATGCCCTGCTGCCTGATGCAATAAGCGTTAAAAATATTGTTCAGGCCGATAAAACCTTTCACAGCCAAAAAAGCGCCCTGTTCAGGTGGTATCGCTATATTATTTACAATAGTCCCGGAAAATCAGTGCTGCTGAAAGACATCAGTTTACATATTCCGCATAAATTAAATATAATTGCAATGAAAAATGCGCTGGGTTTTATTGTCGGAGAGCACGATTTCAGCGGCTTTAAGAGCTCCAATACCGATAACCCGGCAAAACTATGCAACATTTTGTATGTTTCATGCAAAAATTTTTCAGATATTATATATATAGATTTGATTGCAAATCGATTTTTGTATAATATGGTTAGAACAATAACGGGCACACTCATTAAAATCGGGGACGGCACCTACAATAAAGAACACCTGTCGTATGTGCTGGAAGCTAAAGACCGCAGCAGGGCCGGTCCTACGGCAGAAGCCCGGGGCCTGACACTAATGTGTGTGGGCTATGAGGAAAAATATAACGGGAAACTAATGAAAACGGAGGCAATAAATGAACAAAACATACTCTGCAAAGCCTCATGAGGTAGAACAAAAATGGTATGTTATAGACGCAACTGACAGGGAACTGGGCAGGGTGGCTTCTTTAACTGCAAATATTCTACGGGGCAAGCACAAGCCTGAATTCACCCCTCATGTTGACATGGGTGACTTTGTGGTGATTATTAACGCTGAAAAAGTTAAAGTAACCGGGAAAAAAGAAACTGACAAGGTTTATTACCATCACACCGGTTACCCGAGCGGCTTAAAGTCCATTAATTTCAGGGATATGATGGAAAAACACCCGACACGCGCAATGGAAAAAGCGGTAAAAGGTATGCTCCCTCATAATTCGCTTGGAGCAAAGCAGTTCAAGAAGCTAAAGGTTTATGCGGGCCCGGAGCATCCCCATGTGGCCCAGGACCCGGTTGAGTGGAAAAACCCGGAGGTAATTAAATAATGACAACTAAGGAATATATTGGAACAGGACGCAGGAAAACTGCTGTGGCAAGGGTAAAACTCCTGCCCGGCAAGGGAAAAGTAATAATAAACAACAGGACGGCAAAGGATTATTTCGGCAACCTGCCTGCTCTTGAAATGACTATAGTCAGGCCGCTTGTACTGTCACAAAAGGAAAGCGAATTTGACGTAAGGGTTAAAGTCAGGGGCGGCGGCATCAGCGCGCAAGCAGGAGCTATAAATCACGGCATATCAAGGGCACTGGTGCTGCTTAACGAGGAAAACAAGGAATTGCTTCGCTCTGAGGGGCTTTTGACAAGAGACCCAAGAGTTAAGGAGCGTAAAAAGTACGGCCAAAAAAGGGCAAGAAAAAGATTCCAGTTCTCAAAACGTTAATCATACCTCCTGGTGTAATCGATGCAAGATAATATTACCTGGCATGAACAAAAAATATTAAGGGAAAAAAAGCAGGGGCTTTTAAAACAAAAGCCTTTTGTTTTATGGTTTACCGGCCTGTCAGGCTCGGGAAAGTCAACTATCGCGGTTGAACTGGAAAAAGAATTGTACAGCCTGGGGAAATCCACCGCATTGCTGGACGGGGACAATATAAGGCACGGTTTATGCAGTGATTTGGGTTTTTCCGTTGAGCACAGAAAAGAAAACCTCAGAAGAGTAAGGGAAATTGCGAAATTATTTTATGAAAATGCCGTTATAGCCATAGTTTCGTTTATTTCGCCGTTTAAGGAGGACAGGGAACTTGCAAGGGATTTAACGGGCAGGGATTTTATAGAGGTTTTTGTTGACTGCCCCATTGAAGAATGTGAAAAACGCGACCCAAAAGGACTGTATAAAAAAGCAAAAACCGGCGAGGTGAAAAATTTCACGGGCAGGGACCAGCCCTATGAAAGGCCTGATAACCCTGAAATAATTATTAATTCAGATAAAGTGACACCAAAAAAAGGTGTTGATATAATAATTAATTATTTAAGAGAAAAGCAATATTTATAGAGTAAAAATATGGACCACCTGGAAATAATCGAAGCAAAAAGTATATATATCTTGAGAGAAGCGTACAAGCATTTCGGAAAGCTGGGAATGCTATGGTCAATAGGCAAGGATTCCACTGTAATGCTCTGGCTTGCGCAGAAAGCGTTCTTCGGTCACTGCCCTTTCCCTCTGATTCACGTTGATACGAGTTATAAAATTCCCGAAATGATAGAGTTCAGGGATAACCTGGTCAGGGGGCATAACCTGAACCTTATTGTACATCAGAATAAACAGGCCCTGGAAGAAGGCATGAACCCGGAAAAAGGCAGGCTTGTATGCTGCGAGCATCTGAAAACCAGGCCTTTGCAGGAAGTTGTCAAAAAATTCGGTTTTGAAGGCTTAATACTGGGTGTCAGGCGGGATGAGGAAGGCTCAAGGTCAAAAGAGAGAATATTCAGCGAAAGGGATAATGAGTCAAACTGGGATTATACTGACCAGCCGCCGGAATTATGGGACCAGTTCAAGACAGACTTTAAAAAGGGCAACCATATAAGAATTCACCCGCTCTTGCACTGGAGGGAAATTGACATCTGGGAATATATCAGGAGGGAAAACATACCTGTGGTTGATTTGTACTTCTCCAAAAACGGGAAAAGATACAGAAGTCTCGGGTGTTACCCCTGCACATTCCCGATAGACTCTGACGTAACAACCATTGAAGGTATAATAGAAGAGCTCGAAAATACAAAGCAAACAGAACGCTCAGGCAGGGCACAGGACCAGGAAGACGCTTACGCCATGCAGAAATTACGCAGCAAAGGGTATATGTAATGAGGGAAAAACTTAGTATAGTAGCGGTAGGCCACGTTGACCACGGCAAATCAACACTGATTGGCAGGCTTCTGTATGAAACAAATTCACTGCCGGACGGGGCTATTGAAAAGGTAAAAAAGATTTCCGAGCAGAACGGCAAACCCTTTGAATACGCTTACCTGCTTGACGCGTTTGAGGAAGAGCAAAAACAGGGGATTACAATCGACACTACAAACCTGCATTTTTCAACCGAGAAAAGGGATTACGTTATAATCGACGCGCCCGGGCATAAGGAGTTCCTGAAAAATATGATTTCCGGCGCGTCCAGCGCAGAAGCGGCATTCTTAATGATAGACGCCAAAGAAGGCATACAGGAGCAGTCAAAAAGGCATGGATACATTCTTTCGCTGCTGGGGATTAAGAAGATTTATGTTGTAATTAATAAAATGGACTTGATTGACTATTCTGAGCAAGTATATACCGGTATCAGGGAAAAGTTTAATAAATTCCTCAGCAATCTCAATATTTTTCCGCTTGAATACATACCCGTTTCAGCATTTAACGGTGAAAATATTACGAAAAAATCAGATAAATTAAGCTGGTACAGGGGCGCAAGTATAATAGAAGCCCTGGACCTCATACAAAAAGAGCCTGAGCCTGAACATAAACCCCTGAGATTCCCTATACAGGATGTTTATAAGTTCGACAACAGGCGTATAATAGCAGGAAAAATCGAGTCAGGCACACTTAAAGCCGGCGATGAGATAGCAATAAGCCCCTCAGGAAAGACTACCAGGGTAAAAACTATTGAGAACTGGCCTGGCCCCTATGACAGGGATTATGTTTCAGCAGGTATGTGCGTCGGGATAACTGTTGATGATGAATTCTTCAACAAAAGGGGCGAAATCATTTCCCTTATTGAAAACAAACCCCAGAGAAGCAATATCTTTAACGTAAATGTTTTCTGGATGGGCAAAAATCCCCTTGTAAAGGATAAAAAATACAAGCTCAAGCTGACTACCCAGGAAGTTCAATGTGAAGTTTTCTCCATAAATAAGGTTATAGACTCTTCTAACCTTAATGTTGCCGAGAATTTCTATCAGGTAAACAGGAACGAAGTAGCTGAAATAACTATTAAAACACAGGATGTGGTTTGTTTTGATGAATTTGCCGACTTCAGGGGCACGGGACGGTTTGTTATAGTAGACGGGTATGATGTTTCAGGAGGAGGGATTGTTCTTCAGACTGATGATACCCTGAAAAACAGGATACTTGAGCCCAAGAGCACCAGCTTTAAACCCCGCCCAGGGCTTGTGACAAGGGAGCAAAAAGAGAAAAAACTTAACCAGAGAGCAAAAGTTATATGGCTGAGCGGTTTAACCGGGTGCGGGAAAAATGAAATAGCTGTAAAACTTGAGAGAAAACTGTTTGAGCTGGGTAAAACTGTCTGTTATCTTGATTCCGCGAATTTACGCTTTGGCATAAGTTCTGACCTGGAATTTAACGAGCAGGGGGCTTATGAGCAGACCAGAAGGATTGCGGAGATTGCAAACCAGTTCATTAATAACGGCATAATCACTATTGTCACTTCGATAAGCCGGTACAAAAAGTCAAGGGAGAGCGCAAAAGAGATTATTGGAAGCGATGATTACCTTGAATTCTTTATAGAAGCGACTGAAAATGTGTTAAAAAATCGCGGTGACGCGGTGCCGGAGGTTTACTATGAAAAGTCGGATTATCCGGTGTATTCTCTTTTTATAGATGATTCAGAGTTTAACTCTGATGAAAAGGCCGATTTAATATTTGATTACATTAAAAACCTCTTGTAAAAATGGATATATTTATCTTAATTTGCCTGCTGGCGGTAATAATATTGATAATTAATAATAAAATCGAGCCTCCCCTGGCTTTTTTGGGGCTTTTGGTGTTTTATTTTTTACTTGACTTAATATCTGTAAAGGACTTGCTGGGTAGTTTCGTCAATAAATCAATAATAATACTCACTTTATTGATAATAATTGCTGATATTATCGCAAGGACACAGATTACATCGTTTTTGAGCAAATTAATTGGAATCAGGAAAAGAAACCTGTTCGGCATAGGGATTTTTGTTAGTTTACTCTCAAGTTTTTTAAGCAACACGCTTGTAGTGCAGATGTTTATAAAACTGCTTGATAAAAAGGAATTTAAGTCAAAACTCCTGCTCCCCGTATCTTATGCGGCGATTCTGGGAGGCACGGCAACCGTCATAGGCACATCAACAAACCTTATTGCCAACGGGTTTTTAGCGGATATGGGGCTAAGGCCCTTTAATTTTCTTGATTTTGCCTATGTGGGAATTCCCCTGGTGGTTGCAGGGCTGTTATATTTGACTTTATGTTCCAAAAAGGTCTTAAAGCATAAAGAAAATGATAATATTGATGAAAGCTGGAATTATTTTCTTGAGGCAAGGGTTTTAAAAAATTCGGGTTTAATAAATAAAACCGTGCTGGAAAATAAATTAAGAAGGCTTGAGAGCCTTTTTCTGGCGGAGATTATCAGGAATAACAGGTTAATTTCCCCGGTAACGCCCTCAGAAATAATCCTGGAGGACGATGTATTAGTTTTTACGGGTGATGTGGAAAATATTAAGGATTTAAAAAAGTTTGACGGAATTGAGATATTCAGGGAAAAAAGCGATATATTAAACCAGAATCTTGTATGGTGCGTGCTTTCCCATAATTCTGAACTGATAGGCGGGAAAATTAAGGATTGTGACTTTAGAAAAAGGTTTAATGCCGCAATAGTGGCAATAAAGCGTGAGGGGGAAAACTTAAGGCATAAAATAGGTGAAATCAGCCTTAAAACCGGTGACCATTTAATCCTGGCAGTTGGTGAGAACTTTGTGCCCACCAGGGAGATAAAAAACAATTTTTACCTGCTTGATGAGCTGGAAACCGTGGAAAAATTTGACACTAAAAACTCCATTTTTATCTTTATTTCATTTATCCTGGTCATAATATTGTCAGCCTTAAATATCATCAGTCTCTTAAAGGGCCTTTTTGTACTTTTATTCCTCTATCTTTTCAAAGGATATATATCATTTAATAACGTAATAAAAAATACAAACTTAAATATAATAATCCTGCTGGGTTCTGCGTTGGGCATCTCTAAAGTACTTGTATCAAACGGCGCTTCCGATATTATCAGTGACTTTATAATAAATATAAGCCGGGTAATAGGGGTATATGGTACATTTGTCGTTATTTACCTGCTTTCTGTAGTGCTTACGGAATTCACACTAAACGCGTCTGCTGTTGCAATAGCTCTTCCTATCGCGTATTTAACCGCAATAAGTTTAAATGTAAGCCCGCTGCCGTTTATTTTTGCTGTAACGTACGGCTCAAGCGCAAGTTTCCTGACAAAATTCGGCTACCAGACCAATATGCTTGTGTCTGCCGCCGGGAAATATAAATTAAAAGACTTTATAAAACTGGGCTTACCCCTTTCAATAATTTACAGCATAATAGTATTAACTTTAGTACCCTTATTTTTCAGGTTTTAAGATGATAGTAACTCCCCAGATAGCAGTCAAAATTTTTCCAAATTTCCCCGCCCGGCCCTCCCTTAAGGTGTTTGGGAGGCTATGCCTCCCAAAAATTTTTATAAAAAATTTGGAAAAATTCTTCAAAATCTATATAAAAATTGTTAAGGGCGCAGCCCTTAACTACCTCTGGGGGAGGGAGGGCGGGATTTTAAAGAATTTTCAAAGAGTTGAGCAGGTAAGATGATAGAACAGGTAAAAAAAATCGCATATAAAGCCGGGCAGGAAATTTTAGATGTCTATAAAGACGTTAATCCCGATATAAAGTATAAAAAGGACGACTCCCCGGTCACGGAAGCAGATATAGTCTCTAATGAAATCATATTAAAGGAGTTGAAAAACATTTCCGACTATCCTGTTTTATCGGAAGAAACCGTAATTCCCTATGAAAAAAGAAGAAACTGGAATAAATTTTGGCTCATTGACCCCCTGGACGGGACTAAGGATTTTTTAGCAAAAAATAACCAGTTCACGGTTAATATAGCCCTTGTTGAGAACAGTAAACCTGTTCTGGGAGTGGTGTTAATACCGGCAGAAGGATTATGTTATTGGGCTCAGAGGGGTAAAGGGGCTTTTAAAAATAACAAAAAAATTTACAACAACTCGAAAAGGGTTGATTTAATAGGCAGTGACAGCAACTTTCATTCAACTGAGCAAACAATAAATTTTTATAAAACTCATAAAATTTCCGCTATCAGGCGTTACGGTTCAGCCCTGAAGTTCTGCAAGCTCTCAGAGGGTGAAATTGATGTTTATGCAAGGCTAAATGGCACTATGGAATGGGATACGGCAGCGGGGCATATTATTATGAACGAATCCGGGTGCAAGATTATTGATATACAGACAAAAAAAGAGATTTTTTATAACAGGGAAAACCTTGTAAACAATCATTTTATAGCCTCCAGGAATGATTTGGAGTTTTTAAAACATTCCCGGTAATTCAGCTACTGAGCCCCAACCTCATGAATCCTTACAAAATTAGTAGTGCCGGCTGCCATGCAGGGCATGCCGCCGGTTACTATGACTTTATCCCCATTTTTAATAAAAGTGTTTTGCACGAGAAAATCGTCTAATTCCCTTAAAAATTCTTCCGTGAAGTTTGAGCCAAATTCCATATAGTAAGGGAAAACGCCCCATAACAGGTTCAACCTGTCGCATACCGCCCGGTTATCAGAGATTGCAATTACGGGCACTCCCGGTTTTGCCTTAGAAATAAGCCTTGCGGTAAAACCCGAGCGGGTAAACGCAATTACAGCCCAAATATTAGTCTGCTCAAGCATCCTGATTGCGGCATTGGCAATAATCTGTGAGTCCTCGCTGCAAATATAACTATCCGGCGGGATAAAAGTATTATATTTGCACAGGCCGCTGGCCTCAACATTTTCAGCAATGGAACGCATAATTTTTACCGCCTCAACGGGATATTCCCCCACAGCGGTCTCTCCGGAGAGCATAACAGCGTCTGTCCCGTCAATAATAGCATTGGCAACGTCGCTAGCTTCCGCTCGTGTAGGCAAAGGCTCATGCATCATTGACTCCAGCATCTGGGTAGCGACAATAACCTCTTTTTTCAATAAATTCGCCTCTTTTATTATTTGTTTCTGTACTACAGGCACTCGCTGTATAGATATTTCTATGCCCAAATCTCCCCTTGCAACTATAATTGCCTCGGATACTTCCATTATTTCCCTTAATTTATCCACGCCTTCGGGTTTTTCTATTTTTGCGATAATCGGAATATCCCCACCTGATGACTTTATATACTCTTTTGCGCGCTCCACGTCCTTTTTGCTCCTGACAAAAGACAGTGCAATATAGTCAACATTCTTTTCCACGGCAAATTTTATGTAGTCAATATCTTTCTGTGTCAGGGAGGGAACACTTAAAACGGCTTTTGGTATGTTTATGCCCTTTCTCGAGGTCAGAATACCGCCGTCTGTGACCAGGGCTTCAATTTTTTCAGGCTCTGTGCCGATAACTTTTAGCTCGATTTTCCCGTCATCAATTAAAATTACGTCATCAATTTTTAAATCCCTGCATAAGCCGGTATAATCCACAGGAATAAAATCGTTATTACCCTGTTCCTCGGACGGTTTTAAGGTTATGACCTCGCCTTCCTTGAGGTATATGGGTTCTTTAAGGATTCCGGCGCGTATTTTTGGCCCTTGCAGGTCAAGTATTATCGGAATGTATAAATTCAACTCCCGTGCCGCTTTTCGTATGTTTTTAATTCTCTGGTCATGCTCCTGAATATTTCCATGGGAGGAATTGACCCTGAAAAGCCTTACCCCGGCCTTTATCAGCTCTGTAATTTTTTCTGTGCCGTCTGAAGCCGGGCCTATGGTTGCTATTATTTTTGTGCGGAGCAGGTTTTTCATGTTCTTTATTTTATCAAATAAAACAAAAAGTATCACCTTTAGATAAAATCAGGTATAATTAAATATTATTAGGTAAAATTAAATATTATTATGTTTAAAGTAGAAGATATAAAAATAACGCCTGAGATGCTATCCATTATAGCAGAGATTGACGAGTTCAAGGGCTCCTGGAAAGTACTTGGTAAGGTTGCCCCGGAGCGGCTGCAATCATTAAAAAAAGTAGCAACTATAGAGAGCATAGGCTCATCTAACCGCATAGAGGGCAATAAACTAAATGACAAGCAGGTAGAAGAGCTGTTATCCCGCATAGACAGGAAGTCCTTTGGCTCAAGGGATGAAGAAGAAGTCGCAGGATACGCAAATTTAATGGACACGATTTTTGATAACTGGGAAGTCATACCATTCACGGAAAACTACATAAAACAGTTCC
>JANQGS010000091.1 GCA_028277195.1 Candidatus Gastranaerophilales bacterium | reverse complement strand
GTATATTCCACTCTCACTCATAAGCTGTTTATTATTCAGACCGGTAATAAAACCCGGTCTTTTTATTTTATTTGCGTCAGAAAATCTATAATGTCCAGTGCGATTAATTTCCTGTCCCTTGAGGATGCCTGGTGCAAATACTCCATTGCCGTGCTTAGCTCTTCATTTTCGTCATACCACCTTCTTTTGAAGACTATTTTTACTTCATTTATGCTTATTCCCAGGGTCCTGGCGTGTTCAATAATTTTTTTTGCGATTTCAGCCCGCCTTTCCGGGGAAAGACTCCTTATAAAGCTGACGGCAAGGCTTACCGTAGGGTCAGTGTCATACCATCTCTGGCTAGCGCTTTTGTTCATCAAATAACCTCTCAAAATTCCTTTCCATCCGGGAATAACTGTTCACTGTAGCATCAAAGCAAAAATTTACGGCCATAATAAGTAAAGGAATTCCCGCAAGCACGGAAAGTACTATTAGAAAAATTTTCCTCACCAGGTTAATTAAGTCCCTGTTCTTTTTGTCCTTAAAGTATTGTTCCCGGTACTCCAGCAATAATTTGTTTACCAGGCTGTTTTTCTTCTCATAGGACAATCCCTCTACAAAAGAAACGCTTTCCTTGTCAATGTTAAAAACGAATTTTTTGGATTTTTGCTCTACCACTTTTTTTAACCTTTGTTTATTATTATAATATTATAACTTTAACTCACTCTGAGGAGTAAGCCTTGTTTTGTAAAAATAGTATAAAAAAAATAATAAAGGATTTAAATAAAGCAAGCGTGCTTGTTATAGGGGATTTTGCGCTTGATGAAATGATATACGGCATGAGCCACAGAATATCAAGGGAAGCTCCCGTATTGATTTTAAAACACACAAAAACCGACAACCTCCTGGGAGCAGCCTCAAACGCCGCAAATAACATATCAAAATTAAACAACGGCAAGGTTGCGGCAATCGGGGTAACAGGCGATGACTACCATGCCGCAATGCTAAAAACAGCTCTCGAAGAGGCAAATGTTGATATAAAAGGGCTTTTAACCGACAAAAACAGGGTTACTACCACAAAAACAAGGATTTCAGGCTCATCGGCCCAATCGGTTATCCAGCAGATAGTCCGGGTTGACAGGGAAACAAAACAGGAGTTAAGCCCGGAAACAGAGGAAAAAATTATCCGAAAAATAAGGGAATTAACCCCCCATTATGATGGGATACTGCTCTCTGATTATGGCAATGGGGTAATGACAGGTAAAATAATTGATGCTGCAATAAATACAGCAAATAATTGCGGCAAAATAGTTGCTGTTGACTCACAGGACGAGTTATACAGGTTTAAAAACCCCGGCATAATCACCCCGAACCAGCCTGATGCCGAGAAAACACTCGGATACCGGATAACCGGCAACCGGACGCTTTTAAAAGCAGGGCATGACCTCCTTGAAATGACTGGTGCGGGTAAGGTACTCCTGACAAGGGGAGCTGAGGGCATGGTATTATTTGAGAGAGGTGCGGACGCGGTGAGCATTCCCGCTTTTAACAAAACCGAGGTTTTTGATGTTACAGGTGCGGGGGATACTGTTGTCGCATCGGTTATCCTGGGCTTATGCGCCGGGGCGAGCGGGGTTGAGGCCGCAATAATCGGTAACCTGGCAGCAAGCCTTGTTGTAAGAAAGTTTGGTGCGGCTACAACATCTATTGAGGAACTTATACAAAACATGGAGGAACCGGATGAGTGCAAGGTTTAAATTATCGAAACTAATGAAGTTCAAGCTCTTCGGGGCTTTAAATATAGTTGATATTGTGATTATATTGGCGTTTTTAACTCTCCTCCCGGTTGTCTTTGTACTGAACAAAGGCAGCTTTTCCCCTGCGGGAAAGGCTATACAGGATAAAAAAGATATTGAGATTGATGTTTTGCTTGAGCGGGAAAAAATATCCCGCGAAACAGAGTTTTTTATTCCCGGGGAAAAGGCTTTTATAACAATAAGAAACGTGCCTTACACAAAGCTCGAAATAGTTAAATACGAAAAAACCCAATTATCCGAGGATGAGCCGTCTTATCCGTATGGTTTTAATTTTCTTGTCACACTGGGGGATAAAGCCGCGATAACTCCTGACGGGCCTGTGGTAGGGGGAAACAAGATTAAAATAGGTCTTCCCGTTGTACTTGAGGGGTTTGACTATAAGCTCCGGGGCGTGGTGACTGATGTCAGGATTAATGATAACATCATACCCCCAGCCGCTCGTAAATCCCGCTGATATTGCCCAGATACTCCCCCGGCTCAAAACATTTTTCTATTTCCTCACGGGATAATTTTTCTGTGATTCGGCTGTCTTTGTATAAATTCGCTTTAAAGTCACCCTCCGGAGTGTTCCACGCCTTATGTGCATTTTCCTGCACCAGCCTGTAAGCGTCTTCCCTTAAAACACCCTTATTGCACAATGCCAGCATTACTTTTTGCGAGTAAATAACCCCGCCATACAACCGGGTGTTGCGTTTCATGTTCTCAGGATACACCTGCAAGTTATCCACAAGGGTTTTGAACCTGTTGAGCATATAGTTCATTAAAACCGTACTGTCAGGGAAAATCACTCTCTCAACCGAACTGTGGCTAATGTCGCGTTCATGCCACAGGGGAATGTTTTCCAGGGCCGCAAGGGCATTTGCCCTTATTAACCTGGCCAGTCCGGTTAAATTTTCGCCGCTTATGGGATTTTTCTTATGGGGCATGGCAGATGAGCCCTTTTGACCCTTGCTAAAACCCTCTTCAACCTCAAGCACCTCCGTGCGCTGCAAGTGCCGGAGCTCTACACAAAACTGCTCAATCGTCGTTGCTATCAGTGCAAGGATTTGCATATAATTTGCGTGTAAATCCCTCTGTATAACCTGTGTAGAGACATTTGCCGGTTTTAACCCGAGCTCCCGGCAGGCCATTTCCTCTATTTCAGGGGTAATGTTACTGTAAGTGCCTACCGGCCCGCTTATCATTCCAACCCGGATTTCCTCTGAAGCAGCCCTGAACCTTTGCAGGTTTCTTTGCATAATGTCCAGCCACACGCACATTTTATGGCCGAAAGTGGTGGGCTCGGCATGAATTCCGTGGGAGCGGCCTATACATACTGTATCCTTATGCTCAATTGCTTTTTGGGTTACAGAATCAATAACATCCCTGATATCCCGTTCTATAATAGCATTTGCCTGCTTTAACTGGAGCGCCAGGGCCGTATCCAGCACATCAGAGCTGGTCATTCCCATATGTATATAGCGTGAGGGTCCACCTACATATTCCGCAACTGAAGTCAAAAAAGCAATAATATCATGCTTAACTTCCGCTTCTATTTCATCTATACGTTTTATGTCAAAACCTGCTTTTTCCTGAATTACTTTAAAGTCTTCATCAGGTATATTACCCAGGCTATTGTGAGCACTGCACACCGCAAGTTCTACGTCCAGCCAGCAGCGGTATTTGTTTTCGAGTTCCCATATACTGGCCGTTTCCGGCCTTGAATAGCGTTCTATCATTCATTATGCCCCTTTTATATGCGCTTTTTATTTTACCATAAAGAAAGGGTAAAGTAATTTTCCTATAAAAGCTCCGGCTCTTTGAAAAAGAACTTATGCACAGATGTTCCAAGAGAAAAATGCAGCCTTACATCCTGTCTTTCCAGCCGATGCTGGCCAAGCGGTATGCCTATATCAAAAGAAGCAGTCATTGCCTCATTTACATCAAAATGAAAACCAACCCCGATGCCCTGGAGAAAATTATCCCGGTTAAAAGCCTCTCTGTCCCTTAATACGTCATATAGCCCGCAATCATAGAAAAAGCCGAGTTTTAGCTTATCCGCCCAGTGTTTTTTTGAGTCAGGCACAATTCTTTTCAGGAACGGCACGGGTGTTCTCGCCTCAATACCGGCATTAAACCCGATATCCCCGAGCGCAAGCCCGGGTTCAAAACCCCTGACCGAATTCACCCCGCCTACCTGGAACTGCTCAGCCGCAAAGAGCTTGTCAGGCGTAAACTGGTGTGATGCCCTGAATATGAGTATTGAGTCACTGGGCAGGCGGTGATACCTGAGCAATTCCGCGTAGAATTTGTAAAACTTGCTTGAGGGAAAGTCGTATCCCCGGTTTTTAGAAGCGCCGAGAATATCAAAACCAAGGCTGTTTTCAATCCTTGAAATCCATAAACCACGGCTGTCATACCTTTTAAGGTTTATGCCGCTCCTTAAAACCCTGAGGTCGTACTGGTTAATGATTGTGCCGAGGGAGTTATTCATTGATTTTGAGTTTATAAAATCAAATCCGATATCAGTATTAATATCTGTCCTGTATGACTTATGAATGGATTGTACGAGCTTAGGGCTGTAGCTGTGGGAATAACCTGTTATTCGGTCTAATTTGAACTCTTTTCCGAGTTTTATGTTTGAATATGAATAATCAAACTGTAGTTCAGTACCATAAGGCCCTACAGGGATTTTATACCCCGCTATAACACCTGTTGTGCCATTAGCCAGTACTGATGCCCCGTATATTGAGTCACCGAACCCGGTAAGGTTCTCGGATGACAGGTAAAAAACGGCTCTTTGCTTTCCCACGAGCCTTCTGCCTTCGTTATCCCACCTGAAATTAAAATTTAAAGGGGGCCTTTCATCAACTTCCAGTATAATATTTGTCAGGCCCGGTGCATCACCTGCTTCAACGGATATGCGGCCTTTAAGGTAGTCTTTTTTGTTTATTTCATCAAGCGCGGGCTTTAAATTCCTGACGTTAAAGACTTTATCCTTTTCCAGGGCGTTTTTTTTAAGAATAATGTCTTTAAGGTAGGTTTTTCTTGTCCATTTATTGCCCTTGAGCCTTATTTCGCCTATTTTTCCTTCTACTATTTCTATCAGGGCTTCACCTTTATTTATTTTTTGCTGCGGGATATAAGCGAATGAGCTTGCGTATCCTTTTTTCTGGTATAGCCCGGTAATTTCCAGGGCAAGGTTTATGAGCTCGGATATATGGATTTCCCTGCCTGTAACTTTTTTGGCCAGGTCTTTGAGCTCCTTTTCCTTAATCAGGGTATTGCCTTTAAAAACAATCCTGTCCAGGGTAAACTTAGGGTTATAAACCAGCCCTGACTCTGTTCGGGGGTTTTCCCCCTCTTTTTTCCCGGGTTTGATTTTTTCCCTTGTTTCAACCTTGCCTTTTTGTTCCCGCGGGGTGTTTTTAATTTCCTTCCTGATTGAGCGCTCAATTGCCCCGGGTTCGCTGCTGTCAGGAAGGGGTTGGGCCTTCACGCAGTTCGTGGCGAAAAACAGGCATATTAATATGTTTAAAAAAACAAATTTTAAGCAGGCTATCATGATAAATGTCTGGTATTCAATAAAAAAATTATAGCAATACGTTTTAATTTGCACAAATATTTTTGATAAACTTTCCTTAATTATTACCCGCCTGTAGCCTGAATTTTAAACTAATAAGTATTTTAATTTAAATAAGCCCAAACTAAGAACTTTAAGTCCTATGAATAATATTTTTATCCCCGGGATAAAATTTATTAACAGGTTTAAATACCCGCAAAAATTCGGGCTAATTGCTGTCTTGCTCTTTTTGTTTATACCGGCCCTGATGTTGGGGGTTGCCTGGAATGCAGGCAAGGATACCGCATTTACGGTGATATTCCCTCTGTTCCTGGTTCTTCTTTCGCTGGCGTATATATTTTCGTGTTTTGTTATTTCAACGGCCAGTAAAGTTCCGGAGGCCATAGAACCTGAAACTGTTGAAGACACCATGAAAAAAATCGTTGTAAGCGCGGGGAAAAAATTTAACGCTGACAGGTGCTTTTTTGTGGAGTATGACCCGAAAAATAATACTTACCTCCCAATCAAAAA
>JANQGS010000089.1 GCA_028277195.1 Candidatus Gastranaerophilales bacterium | reverse complement strand
TTCCAAGCCCCCCCTTTATGGAGGTTTCGTCCCTGACTCCTATGTGGCGAAGGTCTATGCGTACTTTTCTAAAGGTCTGGGTCAGGTCTTTTAACAATTCCCTGAAATCAATCCTGTGAGGCGCTGTATAGTAGAACGTCAACTTTTTTTCATCAAAGGTATACTTTGTGTCCACAAGCCTCATTGGCAGTTCATGTTTTTCAACCAGTGCGGAGCATTTGTTAAAAGCAACGTTTTCTTTCCTGGCAATCTCTTCCAGCCTTGTTTTGTCGACTTCGGTCATTAACCTGATAAACGAAAGAGGTTCAGGCAGCTTTTTTTCCCACTTTTTTAGTACACAGGAGGGGATTCTTTCAATTTTTGCGGATTCCTGCCCCTTTTCAGTAGCGACAAGCACCATTTGTCCCCGGTTAAAGTCAATGTCCTCCGGTGTATTTACCGGGTGAAGCCTGTTTTTTAACAATCTAACGCCGTATTTGTACATAATAAAATATTATACAACTTAAATGTTTTTTCTGGTAATATATAGCGTGAATTATGAATTCTGTTAATGAAAAATTTACTACAGTAATAGAAAAAAATACTTTTTATTTTTTTAATCCGGTTTTTGAGGAAAAATATGAAAGTTACTTAAATTCTATAAAGGAAACACTGCTTGTCTTAAAAAATAAAATAGAAACAGACGGATTAAAAAAAGAACATTTTGAAGACCTGTTACTGGAAAAAGAAAACGGATTAAGAGCACTGCTGGCCCTAACCGGGTTTTCAAATGAGTATTTGAAAAGACTAATAACTATGATAAGGGTTATTGACGAGCGTGAGTTATCAAGATTGACCTTAAAAGAACATTGGGCAGGGGAGGCTAGTGTAGAGGATATCAGGGAATGGTCGGATGAGGTTATCCTGAGTAAAATTGTTGAAAATAAATTTTTTAGAAAAGGAATAGTCAATATTTTTTTTGAGGGCTCGACAATCCCGTTTTTAGCCAATACAATACCTCTTTTTGAACTTAAGAAATTAAGTATTTCAAAACTAAAGTTTGAAATTTCCGCAATGATAGACACATTAATACGTTACAAAGAAAAAGGTTCATATTCCGGGAAAAAAGAGAATAATCCCGAAAAATTAATTGAAGAAATACTGGCCGGGCTGGATATAAGTTTTGAAAAGGGCGATTTGCACGAACTGATTGATAATGTGCCGGAAAAGAAGCGAACAATGGATTTTATTATACCCGATAAGAAAAATCCTGAAATAATTATTGAAAGCTCTTTTCTGGTAACAACATCCTCAGGCCAGGGAGATAAATCCAAAACAGAAATTTTAGTCAGTTCCTTAATAAAAAAACACTATCCTAACGCCAGATTTATAGGGTTTATTGATGGAATCGGCTGGTATGTCAGGCGGGGAGACCTTAAAAGAATGGTTGGCGCTTATGATGATGTTTTTACCTTTCACGGGGAAGAGCTGTCCAGGTTTGAAAAATCATTGGTTGAGGTAATTGAATGTGGTTGAAAATTTTGTAAATAAAATTATTCGGGGAGATTGCCTGGAATTGTTTCAATCAATACCGGATAACAGCATTGATGTTACCTTTGCCGACCCGCCGTTTAATTTAAAGAAAAAATATAACAATTATAAGGATAAAATTGCGCTTGAAGCGTACCTTGAATGGTGTAAAGAATGGATAGAGGAAATGGTCAGGGTTACAAAACCCGCCGGCTCAATATTCTTACACAATATACCCAAATGGCTGACGTATTATGCCGGATTTCTTAATGAAATAGCAGACTTTAAGCACTGGATTTCCTGGGACGCCCCCACCGCCCCAATGGGAAAAACCTTACAGCCTTCGCATTACGGAATTTTATATTATGCTAAGAATTCAAGGGAAAATAAATTTTATGAACTCAGGTATCCTCACAAACGCTGCAGGAAATGCAACTACCTGCTAAAGGATTATGGCGGCAAAAAAGCCATGTTGCACCCTTTTGGGCCTCTTGTATCGGATGTATGGACTGATATACACAGAATAAAACATAACAAATACAGGGACGAGCATCCATGCCAGCTTCCAATACACCTGCTGGAGAGAATTATCCTAATGTCATCAGATGAGGGGGACATTATTTTAGACCCGTTTAACGGCACAGGCACTACAGCGCTTGCGGCCAAAAGGCTGGGCAGGAAATATATAGGCTTTGACATTGATGCTAAATATATAGAAATTTGCCGGAGGAAGCTGGGGATGGAAGAAGCTGATTCCAGGCTAGGAAAAACCCGGGTAAGTTTTTTTCTCGATAATATAGTTACAATAAGGGATATTGACTGGGAAGAGCTCTCTAATTATTATCAAATCCCGGAAGCAGCCAGGGATATAGACCATACCTCAATAAGGCTCTTTAATTCCTCAAAGGTTATCGTAAAAAATTTCAGTTCTAAAAGTAAAAAAAATAACAATGAAAAGCAAATTATATTGAATTTAAATTATATGCAATAATGTTTTTTCTGGTAAATTATATTTGTTAAAAGAAAGGAGGAAATATGGCAGATAACAAAATTTATATCGTAGACGTAACAAACAGGGACGGCGTGCAAACCTCAAGGCTCGGCCTTGCAAAGCTACAGAAGACAATGATTAACCTTCTTCTCAATGACATGGGTATAACCCAGTCAGAATTCGGCTTTCCCAACACACGACACGAAATTAACTACCTAAACGCGAATTTGCAGCTCGTAGACAGGGGAGTTATCACAAAAACAAAATTGAGCGGCTGGATGAGAGGACTCGCAAGCGATGTATATGAATCCTTTGAAAAAGTGCCGAGGCTCCAGCACGTTAACCTCTCGGTCTCCACATCAGACCAGATGATACAGGGTAAATTTGCGGGAAGAAAATCAAAAGATGACGTTATTGACACCATGACCCAGGCGGTTGAAGCGGCGCTTTCCTGCGGGGCGTTGACGGTCGGGGTTAACGCGGAGGACGCCTCAAGGACCGACGAGGAATTCCTTATCAGGTTCGCAAAAGCGGCAAAAGACCACGGTGCCCACAGGATAAGGTATTGCGACACGCTCGGTTATGATGACCCCCATACGACCTACCAGAGAATTTTCAACCTGGCGCAGGCCGTGGGCATACCAGTTGAACTCCACTATCACAATGACCTGGGAATGGCGGTAGCTAACTCTGTAATGGGCGCGAAAGCAGCCATTGACGCCGGGGTTGACGCATACATCAATACCGCTATAAACGGCATGGGTGAAAGGGCAGGAAACGCTGATTTAGTATCATGCCTGCTTGCGATACTTAAATCCAGCGGTTTTGGCGGCAAGTACCACCTTGACCAAAATATTGACCTCTGTATGGCATGGAGTCTTGCTAAATATACCTCTTACGCCTTTGGAGTACCTATCCCGATTAACCAGGCGGCTGTCGGCGATAACGCGTTCGCGCATGAGTCGGGGATTCACGCTGACGGCGCTCTAAAAGACAGAAGAAACTATGAATTATATGATTATGAAGAACTTGGAAGGGGCGAGCCGGAAGTGGTTGAGACCGGAAGGCTTATCACTGTCGGGGAATACGGCGGTATTAAAGGGTTCAGGAACGTATATGAAAAACTTGAGCTGGAATTCCACGATGAAGACGAGGCGAGAAACATTCTTGAGCTGGCAAGGTACGCTAACGTGCATACCCAGAAGCCTCTTGTGGATTTGGAGTTAAAATTCATCTATGATTATCCTGACATAGCGGCGAAATTAATGACTGTAACGCCTTATTACGTGCCGGTCGGCGCGCTTAAGCAAAGAATAGAAAGGGATAAGGCAATGGCAGGAGAAAGAAACCCTGATTTAGGAAGGGAAAATGTTTGTGAAGTAGCAGAAAATCAGGAAATTCAGTGTAATTAGTTAATAAATTTAGAGAAAGCCGGTTGCGTTAATGCAACCGGCCGAGTTCTCATAGTTCAGATATATACTTCCTTCAGGTTTAAACTCCTTATCGCCCCTACTATGAATTCTTTTTCTTTTTTAGTCGGGTCCTTTGCCTTTATGATTT
>JANQGS010000266.1 GCA_028277195.1 Candidatus Gastranaerophilales bacterium | reverse complement strand
TCTAATAACCTGGTTATAAAAGCGGCAAGGGGTTATTCCCTGAATTACGGCATAGCTTTCCAGATAACCGACGATATAATAAACTTTACAAGGTGCGCTGGGAGCGACCTTAAAGACGGAATAATTACCGCCCCGGTCATATTTGCGGCTGAGGAATACGCCAGGAAAGACGATTTTACGCTTAAAAACCTTATTGAGAGCGGCTTAAAAAAGGAAAAGGACTTTAAAACCGCGCTAAAAATGATTCTTAATTCAAACGGAATAAAAAAAGCCGGGAAATTGGCGGATGAGTACGCTGAAAAAGCTGTTACTTCCCTTGGAATAATAGACGACAGCGCTTACAAGCGGTCTTTAACCGAGCTGGCAAAGTATACCGCAGGAAGAAACACATGAAAATAACAAAGGAGAAGGTAAAGTTTTTTATAAGGGAAACCGTTGAAACAGTAGTAACTGTCCTTGTCCTGGTGATATTAATAAGGTCATTTATAGGCGAGCCCAGGTGGATTCCCTCGAGCTCAATGGAAGATACCCTGCAAATAGGGGATAACCTCATAATAGAAAAGGTTTCATACCGGTTTTCCAAACCTAAAAGAGGTGATATTATTGTTTTTTACCCTCCCAACCGTAGCCTTGACCCTACTGTATGGGGTAAATTTACCCGAATGATAGGTTTTTTCAGCAAGGATGAGGCTTATATAAAAAGAATTATCGGCATACCCGGCGACGAGATAGGTGTTGTGCCCGGTAAAGGAGTTTATATCAATGACAGACTGCTGAAAGAGCCTTACAAAAAGGATGTTTTTGAGGGTGTATGCACTGAGGTGATGTATTGCGGTCCCCTGGAAATCCCTGAAGGCAGTTATTTTGTACTGGGCGACAACAGGAACGACAGTACTGACAGCCGTTACTGGGGTTTATTGCCCGGGGACAGGATTGTGGGCAAGGCTGTTTTTCGTTTCTGGCCGGTATTTAGGATTGGTATTATCAACAATCCCGGGTATGAAAACCGGATTTAGCGTCAGCCTGGACTGATTCTACGATAGACTTCACGGCTGCGAGCATTTCCAGTTCTGACTCAAGCCTGTTTACGCATGAACCGACCCCTACTGCTTTTGCCCCTGCCGCAATAGCCATGGGTGCGGTTGTTGCGGTTATTCCGCTTGCGGTAATTATAGGGATGTCAACATTTTTAGCCAGTTCAACAGTGTTAGCGATTGACACAAGGGCTTTTTCCATTAACCCCCTTGCCCCTGCCGAGTGAGCCTCAGTTGTTGCGGCCCCTTCTGTCTGGATAAAGTCAACACCCAGCTCCTCCAGCGCTAGAGCAAGCCTTACTTGTTCGGCTATATCAATATGCCCGGGTACTGTAACGCTCAGGGGTATCTTCCTGCCTGCCAGGGCAATTGTTTTTTGGGTTATTTTCAGCACTTCATCGGGGGTTATTCTAAGCCCTTTTTTATAAAGAGCATCAAAGTTGCCTATTTCCAGGACATCAGCCCCGCAATTCTTTGCCGTCAATAACTTTTCCGGCTCTATTGAAGACACAAACACCGGAATGTAAAACGTTTCCTTTGCGAGTTTTATCATATTCTCATCAGCAGCAATATCAACAGCGTCAGCCCCGCCGGCTTCCGCGGCCTTAATTACCTTAAAAACTTTTTTCATGTCATAATTGTCAATACCGGCGATAATCTTTACTTTCAGCTCTTCCATTATTATTCCTCCTGATACTCAAAATAACAAAGATAATTATATCATTAAAAAATTACCGTAACTTCATTACCCTCCTTTCCAATGCGCTGATTGACGAACAGAAGTATAATCCGCAAAAAGGAGAAGAGGGAGCATAGAGTGTTTTTAAAAATGCTATCGCTGTTGATTGTCCTGCTATCCCTGCAACAGCAGGGGCTTTCGCAGGTTTTATCAGGTTGCGTAAATAAGGAACATATAGTTCAAGGCTCAGGTATAGTAATAGACGGCAGGACAGTAAAGCCTGTAGAGGGCGCAACAGTTTCAATCCCATCAAAAAATATATATACTGTGACAAATGAATATGGCGAGTTTAACCTGGGGCTGAAAGAGGTGAACCCCGTAATTTTATCAATAAAAAAACCCGGGTATAAACCTTTTTCAACAGTTATAGACAAACAATGCCTATCCCAGCCAATGACAGTAGTAATCGTGAAAAATTCCCTGAATGAACTTGTTATAGATTCAAAACTGCACCATCTGGGCGATAATAAATTTTCCGACAGGTCAGCCAATGCGGGGGATTTTTCCACACAGGCCGCGGGAACTTATTTTATTCATGAATTTTACCTTGATAATATAGATACCGCACGCAGTATAGCGTTGAAAATAGGGTCTGTAATCGGAATAGACACGAAAATCGCTCAAAGTCTCAGGCAAAGCAATGTTCGCTCAAGCTGCAGTTCCCCGGTAAAAGTATATTTAAACTCCCAAAAAATCGGGGAAATAAGTTTTAACGGAGACAATCACGTTTTCCCGGTCCCTCAAAACCTTTTAAAAGCCAACCGGTATAATATAGTTAAGATTGAAACAGGTGTTAATCTCGATTCGGACAGGTCGGTTGATTATGATGATATTGAATTTATGAACCTGTTTCTCGATATAAGTCGAAACTGAGCCTGCTTTTATATTTTATTCCCTTAGCTCCCTTATTTTCATTAATTCATCAAGTTTTTTAACCGGAATTTCATTCCTGCACCCGAATAATTCCGTAATTATACTTATTTCGCTAATGGATTCAAGTGTTTCCAGCTTGTAGAAAGTGCTGCTGATACCCTTTCCCGCCACGGTAACGCCATGGTTTACCATTATCACCGCGTCATGCCGGGCAAAATACCCTGCAACAACCCGGGCCAGCTCACTGGTTGAGGGAGTTTCATACTCTACAATGGGGACTTCCCCCAGTACAACAACAGCTTCGGCAACAAGAGCAGTTTTCAGGGCTTTTCCCGTAACGCCCAATGCGATGGATTTAGGAGGATGGGCATGGATAATACATTTTATGTCGGGCCTTTTCCTGTAAATTTCAAAGTGCATAAATTTTTCTGAGGATGGGGCTTTTTTTCCTTCAAGCACATTACCGCACAGGTCCGTGGTAATGATATCCTGTTCGGCCAGCTCTCCAAGATTTGCCCCTGTCGGGGTTAAAAGGATTTTATCATTAACCCTGCAGCTTATATTGCCGGAAGTGCCCGGGGCAAACCCTTTATTATAAATTTTTTTTCCTGTCAGGCAAATCTGTTCTTTCACAATTTTTATATCTCACAAAATTTACATATACTCAAGAAACGGTTTCAATCAAGGCAACAGCTGAAGCAGCAATGGCTTTCCCCTCGCCTATAGGGCCTAAACCCTCCATTGTGGTTGCTTTTACGGATACGCTTTTCAGGTTAATATCCAATGCGCCTGATATCGCAATCCTCATTTCAAGTATATAGCCAGCCAGTTTAGGCTTTTCAGCCATTATGACCGAGTCAATATTTACTATGGTGTACTGGTCTTTAATAAGGCTATGAACCATTTTTAACAGCTCCAAGCTCTTTATATCCTTATACTCAGGGTTATCTGGCGGGAAATATCTTCCTATATCACCAAGAGTTGAAGCGCCTAGCATTGCATCCATTATCGCATGCACCAGTACATCAGCGTCAGAGTGACCTGAAAGTCCTTTATAATATGGTATTTCAACGCCACCGAGGATTAATTTCCTGTTGGGTTCGAGGCGGTGTATGTCATATCCGTT
>JANQGS010000210.1 GCA_028277195.1 Candidatus Gastranaerophilales bacterium | reverse complement strand
GGCAGTTGTATTAAGAAATGTAAAGCTAAAAACACCAAAATTAGCACTTTTTTATCATATATATTTTTTATATAAGTAGCATATATTAAATATACTGCTCGTAAAGCGTAAAGGAGAAAAAAGAATGAACATTTTTATTAACTTTCCACCAAATTTTTTGGGCGGGTATAAAAACGAAATGCAAACAGACAAGTTGATAAATTCCTTAATGTCGTCTGATTTAGACGGAGATGGTACGGTTTCCAAATATGAAGTACTGGAACAGCAGGAAAGACTTGAGGAAAAAATTTCTTACTTAAACATGATAAAATCCTTTTTCCCCCGCTGGGGCAGGTATTTAGACGCGCAGATTGAACTGTGTGAGAGACAGCTTGCTCCGTTAAGCCTCGTAAGCAATAATTACGACGCTTTCAGCAAAAACGGTGAGTCAAAGGATAGAATAGATTTTGCGGATTTAATGAACGTTATTGAAGCAGCATATTCTGACGGGAACGCGGAAGATTTTTCCGATGAAGACCTGGAATACTTAAAAAACGCCTCCCTGGCCTGATATAAAAAACCTATGAATATTTTCTTTCCTTAATATCAAAATACAGCAGTGTAAAACACGCGCTGCCAAAAGGCAGGATAAACATTGTTATCGTAGTGCCCAGGGCTATTAATGCTGTTTCCTCCGCAAGCATTGCCAGTGTTAAGCCATACCTTGAGAGCTCACCAATTACAGGCATATTCTGGGTAAGAATACTCGCATATGACATAAAGGGAATTACAAGGTAGTCCATAAAGGGTGAAAACCTGGTTAACTCCTCAAAGACCAGGGGAATTACCACTCCTGTGAGCACAAAAAGTATAAGCCCCAGTCCAACAGCGCGCCAGAAGTTATTTTCTATCATTTCATAGCTTTTTATAATTACCCTTAACGGCCCGAGCGCTTCAAATGCAAATACCTGAAAGCTCAGGCAAAGATAAATCGAGATTATACCCAGCAAAGCCAGGCACGTAATCATTGAAAGCATAAAAATTGCGACCGAAAAAGTCGTGCTCAGGACAAATGAAGCCGCTGCCAGCAACACAAAAGGCACTGCAAGAAAAACAAGCCACAGGCCCATAAGCATAAAAAGCAGGATAATATAGTCTTTTGTCCTTAATTTAATGGCATCATTGTGTATCTTAAAGCCCGTGGGGGGTTTTGCGCGGATAATGTCTGAAACCATTGTGTTGAGCGAAACCATGACAATCATATAGTCCCAGAATGCCTTTATAAAGATTGCAAACCCGGGGATAACCATTATAATCAGCCCGAAAAGGATAAATAACAGGTTTTTTTGCAGTTCCGGAGGGGAGAGTTTAATGAGGTATAGCTGCCGGTAAAAATAAACCGGGCCCAGTATCAGGAAGATGCCTGCTATTTGCCCGAAAACAGGAAAAAGCATGGCCCGGGACAGCGGTATAAAGTTTTTTAAGTATATACCCAGCCCGTGCAGGAAAATTTTTAAAACACTCTTCTTCATAACAGAATTTTATTATAATATTTTTAAATAAAGAAGTTTTTTACATTATGTTTAATAAATTCCGGAAAATCCTTATTATTGCCCTTATAAGTGTATTGTCCCTGCCGGTAACGGCCAGGGTGCTGGAGTTGAGCTCTTCAACCCCGGAATACACGGAACAGGCCCTGGCAGAGGTCTATAAACCCTCAAAACTGTTAATTGGCGCGGAAACAGGGTTTATAATAAAAGCCGAGCCCTCCAGCAATGTTGCTCTTATTATTGCATCGGATAAGAAAGGCGAGAATATAATAGGCAAAATAGACGGTCTTATCGGGCAAAAAGGCATAGCAGAGCTTAAACTGGAGTTGCCTGATGATGAGCAACTCATTAACAGGATTGTTTATTTTGAGGTAGTGGTCTGGAAAAACGAGGACCTGAGCGACATACAAAGAGCGAGGATTATAAGCTCCGACGGAATACAAACAGGTTCTAACTCGCTTTTGATAACAGGAAAGCCTGAATCAAAGGTCCTTCCCGGCTTTGGACCTGCAATGCCGGGAATTGGCGACGTTTCCCGGGCTATGGACGCGCTGAAAGATAAAAGGAATTATTCAGAAGACGCTTATTACTATAATAAACCCCTGATACTGCGAAACCTCAGGGCTCCCGAATTAAAAGAGCAGCCCGGGCCGGTGGAACGGGATGACTAAAACAAGCATCCTGCTTATCCCGGCGGATGACAGGCCTGTGAGCTACCTTTTACCTTTGCGCACCGGCGCTATAAATAAAAACGTAAGCCTGTTTATACCTCCCCGGGAGTTTTTGGGGAATTTACACAGGCCCGCAAATATCACCAAAATACTTGACTGGCTGGGGGAAACCCTTGCTAAAAACAGAATTGACTATATAATATGCGCGCTCGATACGATTGCATACGGCGGTTTAATCCCCTCAAGGAGATGCGAGGATGAGAGAGGGACTATTCTTTTGCGCCTGGAGGAATTCAGGCGGATTATCGAGGGTTATAAAGGAAAAATACTGGCTTTTAGCAGCATAATGAGGATTTCTGACAGCAATGTCAACGAAGAGGAAAAATCTTACTGGGATAAATACGGGAAGCTGATTTTCAACTACTCTTGCCTGAAGCACAGGGGAGAGGATTATAGCTCCATACAGGCCCTTATCCCCCCGGATATACTTGATGATTACTTAAAAACCAGGAACAGGAATTTCTCAATAAATAAAATATACCTGGACTGGCATGAACAGGGGGTTTTTGACTTTTTGGCATACACAAAGGATGATACATCAGAGTTTGGGCTGAACGTGGGGGAGGCGGAATTCCTCGAAAAGAGCGCTTTTGTGCACACGGGTTTTGACGAGGTTATCACACTGCTTTTAACAAGGGCAATATCAGGGCAGTTTAATGAAAAAATACGTATTTTCCCGGTATATTCAACCCCTGAGGGCCAAAACCTTGTATTGCGGTATGAAGGCGGGCCATTGTGCAGGATTATAGAGAGCCATATAAGGACCTGCGGGGCAGAAGCGGTTCATACAGGGGAGGAAGCTGACATTATACTTTTAGCGCACACGCCCCAAAAAACCCAGAATGACTTTGCGCTGGGAGAGTTCCCGGAGGGGGAAAGCAAGAACAGCGTTAATTTTTGTGTTAATACGATAAAAAATTCAGCAAAACCTGTAATCCTGGCGGACGTAAAGAATGCTAACGGCTCAGACAGCCTGCTGGTGAGGGAGTTATTGGGGGAGGAGTTTGATTTATACGGTTATGCGGGCTGGAACACCGCGTCCAATTCTTCAGGCAGCGCGCTTTCCATGGGGATAACCAGGTATATTGCGGAGAAACAGGGTTATTTTTCCGGGGAAGATTTTACCGGGCTGCTTTTCATAAGGTTTTTAGACGACTGGGGATACCAGGCTATTGCGAGGCAAAAACCGGGCAGCGCGGGGGTTTTATTGGATATGGCAAGAGAAATGGCCCGGGGGTTTAACATAAACCCGGACCATATAACTCTAACCTTCCCCTGGAATAGAACTTTTGAAGTCGAAATAAGCTGTTAAGAACTTGTTTTATCTGCTTTATCTGCTTTATCCTCTGATGAGGATGTTGCTGTTTTTTCGTCTTTTGATAATTCGGCCCACGCTTTTTTAACATTGCCCAGTTCTTTTAAGAAATGAGCAAAGTTTTCTGGGGTTTTTCTTAACATATCTGAAAAAAGGCCTAATTTTGCTAAAACATTTAAGAAATTATCTTTTTTTGGTTTTTCATGTTGTGGCGGTGGATACATATGAGGATTACTATATCCATTGAATCCATGCCATGGATTGCCATTGTTTTTGTAAAACAAATCATTCATTCCGGCTGGATATGGACTGCCATAATTACCGTATCCGTAAGGACTGTTGAATGAGCTCCATGGGTCACTACCATAGCTGCTGTTAAACCCGGCATTCATTCCGGCTGGATATGTACCACCGAGCGGATATGGACCGCCTAATCCACCGTAATTATACGGACTGCCATTCCATCCGCTTAACCCGAAGCCCATACCCGGAATGCCATAATTATTATAGTTACCATAATTACCATAACCACCGCCAAACAGTGGCTGGTGTGGTGGATGTGGTGGGTGATTACTATTAGGTAATTTTAATCTATGTATAACTCTATATCCATCACCCTTAAACAATGTTCTTTCAACACTAATTTTACTCATCTCTACTCCTCCTCTACCTCTTTAAACTAAATATTAATTACTACTACTCTTAACTCTTTCTACCTTTCTTATTAATATAAAAACAAACAACATGAAAAAATTGCTAGTGCGGCTAAAATTTTTTAAAAAAAATTTTAGAATGCGTTTCATTGCCATTACCACATAAAAAAATAATTGCCGCTTTTACGACAATTATTTTTTTATATGAATATCGGTGCAATTATTTATTCAGGTATTAAAACCTTATCTATAACGTGAATTATACCGTTTTTTGTTTTTATATCAGGCTGTATTACCCTGGCATCGTTTATAAGTACATCACCGTTTCTCTGGAAAATTTCAACTGTTTTTCCGTTCATCATTTCGATTTCATCCAGGCTCACAACAGCATCTGAGGGCATCTCGCCGGAAATTACATGGTACTTGAGAATTTCAACGAGCTTGTCCTTGTTTTCCGGTTTTAAGAGGTTTTCCAGGAGTGATTTGTCTAACTCATTAAATGCATCGTTATCCGGTGCAAAAACTGTTATATTTTCAGAGCTCTGGAGCGCTTCAGCGAGCCCTGCCTTAATTATTGCTTCGAGCAAGATGCTAAAACCGGCCTGTTTAGCTGCTTCAGCAATATTCAGATTTTCATATGTTCTTATTGTCATAAATATTCCTCCGCTTTATTTTGAGTAACAAAACAGATAATAAATAATAAAATAATGTTATTAAATGACCTTCTGGCTAATTTTTTCAATTACGGAAACTAACTCATTGTTTTTCTTTATTTAAATACTTTTATATTAAAATGTTAAATATGAAAGCAGTTTTATTTTATAAACCGGGACTTATAAAGTACGAGGAAACGAGCCTCCCCTCCGTTAAACCCGGGGAAGTGCTTATAAAGATTGAAACAGCTCTGACCTGCGGCACTGATGTAAAGACCTATAAAAGAGGCCACCCTGTTTTAATCAAGGAAGTGCCCTCGGGCTTTGGTCATGAATTCGCCGGAACCGTTTATGAAACAGGCGAAAACACGGAAGGTTTCAGGCCGGGGGACAGGGTTGTCGCGGCTAATTCGGCGCCCTGCGGGCATTGCTATTACTGCGGCCTGGGAGAATATAACTTTTGTGAGAACCTGGACCTGCTCAACGGTGCTTTTGCCGAATATATAAGGATACCAAAGAGAATTGTCCGCCATAACCTGCTGCATATACCTGAGCACCTTAGTTTTGAGGAAGCGGCTTTTACCGAGCCCCTTGCAAACGTGGTCCTGGGGGTTGAAAAATCAGGAATACAACCCGGCCAGACAGTCGGTATAATAGGTTTAGGCCCGATAGGGCTTATGTTTGTGCGCCTGGCAAAACTAAAAGGCGCTCACGTCATAGCCGCAGGCAGGAATCCCCTAAAACTAAAATTGGCAAAGGAATTTGGCGGGGCGGACAAAGTAATTAACCTGCCGGAAGTCCCTGACCCTAAAAAAGCATTCCTTGAGCTTACGCCGGAGGGCAAAGGACTGGACCTTGTGATAGAAGCGGTTGGCCTGCCTGAATTGTGGGAGCGGGTAATTGACCTCGTAAGAAAGGGCGGCACCGTAAACCTCTTTGGGGGGTGTAAATCCGGGACCAGCGTTACCCTGGACACAAGAAGAATACATTATGACGGCATAAAAATAATTAGCCCGTTTCATCATACACCCCGGCATTTCCGGGAATCATTGCGGCTTATAAGTGCGGGACTGGTGGATGTAAGGAAATTAATCAGTCATAGAATGCCTGTTTCAAGCATTAATGAGGCGATACAGCTTCATAATGAAGGAAAGGCAATAAAAATAGCGCTTAAGCCGTAATAAAAAGGGGAGGTAATTTATGAACAAGGTTAAAACAATATTTTTTGACGTAAAAGACTACGAGGAGCAGTATCTTTTGCAAAATATGCCGGAAGAATGTGAACCTGTGCTGGTTAAAGATACATTTAACGATAAAATTACGGATGCTGAAATCCTCTCAGTGTTTACCAGTTCAAGGCTGCCGGGTGATATGCTAAAAAAAATGCCCGATTTAAAGCTCATAGCAACCCGCTCAACCGGATATAACAATGTTGACCTGGAATACTGCAAAATAGCCGGCATAAAAATAGTTAATGTCCCGCGATACGGTGAGGTTACAGTGGCGGAATTCACTTTCGCGCTGCTGTTAGACGTGGTAAGAAAAGTGTCACAGGCATATATTGAGTTGAAAAACGGCAAAATAAACCTTCAGGGCTCAATAGGCATGGACCTCCTGGATAAAACCATCGGCATTATCGGGACAGGCTCAATAGGCTGCTATACCGCCAAGATAGCCCACGGGTTCGGCATGAAAATAATCTCTTATGACCCGTTTCCAAAGGAGGATATTAAGGAAAAGTTTGGAGTGGAGTACACTGAGCTGGATGAATTGCTAAAAAAATCAGATATAATCAGCCTCCATGCCCCATCAACCAAGGAAAACTTCCATATGATAAATGATGAGGCTTTCCATAAGATGAAAGACGGTGTTATCATTATAAACACAGCCAGAGGTGAAATAATGGACACCGGCGCGCTCTACAGGGCGTTAAAATCAGGCAAGGTGGCGGGAGCCGGGCTTGATGTGCTGGAATGCGAGGAAATAATTGCCCGGGAAGACCTTTATTTATCTAAAATTGATTGCGTGCAAAAAGAATGCCTGGAAAAAACACTGATTAACCATAGGCTGCTTGACATGCCCAATGTGATAATCACCCCGCACATAGCGTTTGACACAAAAGAAGCCATAACAAGAATACTAAATACCACTATGGACAATATAAGAGCATATTTAAAAGGAGAAGTGGTAAATAGTGTTTACTAAAGTACAGTCTCAACCAGTTTATCAATTCCTTTAAAATCTCCTAAAAGAAAAACTTGACTAAAAAAGTGCACAATTTGACATTTCTTAACATTTACTCGGCTCTGCGTTTTATATATAATCTAGTGATAGTTAATTTGGGAGAAACAATAAACAATGCCTACCAAAAGAGCGTTCATAAGCGTGTTTAATAAAGAAGGCATAGTAGAATTCGCTGAAAAACTACAGAAATGCCACGGCTACCAGGTAATATCAACCGGCGGCACATATGATAAGCTGAAAGAAGCAGGGTTACAGGTAAAAGAGATAGCTGAAATAACCGGCTTCAGGGAGCTTATCCATGGCAAGGTAAAATCGCTGCACCCCGCCATACATGCCGGCATCCTCGCAGACCGCTCAGCACAGGACGAAGTGGATGAGCTGGGCCGGAATAACATTGATTTCATTGACATGGTGGTTGTTGACCTCTACCCTGAGGAAATAGACATTGGCGGAGTGACCCTGTTAAGGGCAGCCTCCAAGAATTTTGCATACGTAACCCCCGTCTACTCCTCGCAATTATACGAAAAAATACTTCAAGAGCTCGATAAAAACAACGGGGAAACCACTCTTGAGCTGAGAAAACAGCTCGCCCTGGAAACATTTCGCTATACAGCATCATATGATGCAAACATAACCCAAAGATTATTTGATTCAGACGAGCTATTACCTGACAGGCTTGTGATTAGCCTTGAAAAAGCCAAAAATTTAAGATACGGTGAAAACCCCCACCAACCCGCCGCCATCTATAAAAAAAGCAATACAGCAGAGTATGAAGTATTGCAGGAAAAGGAATTATCCTATAACAACATGGTGGATATAGCCAGCGCCCTGAATATAGCGAGCGAATTCGTCGGAGTGCCCGCTGCCTGCGTAATAAAACATAACAACCCCTGCGGCGTTGCGCTCGGGGATGATATAAATGACGCCTATTTCAAGGCCCACGGCTGCGACCCGATAAGCGCGTTCGGCGGGATTATCGGCCTAAACAAGCCTGTAACTCCCGAAATAGCAAAACATGCCTCACAAATGTTCCTTGAAGTAATTGTAGCGCCTGATTTTACGGAGGAGGCTGTCCGGATATTGAGCGCTAAAAAGAATTTGCGCCTTGTTAAACCCTTAATCAGTTTTGCAGACTATAGAAAAGCACAGGCTTATACCATAAAAGACCTGCCATTCGGCACTCTTGTCCAGGCGGTTGACAGCGCGGAAATTTCAAAGGACAATTTTAACATCGTAACCTCCTGCAAGCCCACGGACGCAAATATTGAGGACATTGTCTTTGCCTGGAAAGTCGCCAAGCATGTGAGCTCAAATGCGATAGTAATAGCAAAAGACCTGAAAACAGTGGGTATAGGCACAGGCCAGACCAGCAGGATAGCCTCAATGGAAATAGCCCTGCAACAGGCCTGCGATGAGACAAAAGACGCTGTAGTGGCCAGTGACGGGTTTTTCCCGGCGATTGACAACATTCACGCC
>JANQGS010000208.1 GCA_028277195.1 Candidatus Gastranaerophilales bacterium | reverse complement strand
TTATATTGCGGAGTTATATTAGGCACTATCATCATAATAAACACCTCTCTTATTCCCAACACATTTATTACATTTATTTATATGTTTTATTAGCTATGTATTATATCATGTAAATTAATATTTTTTAATATATTATGTAAATGATGTTAATATTTTTTAATAATAACCGGGAATTGTAACCGTCAGGCTATTTTTCGGTGGAAGGATTGATATGGAAACAATCAATCTTTGTAAAATTGAGAATGGCGGACAATTTCCAAAAGAAGAAAACCTTGAAAAGATTGCTAATGCTCTTCAAGTTGAAATAAAAGACCTCTTTACATTTACAAAGGAACTTAATAAAGAAAAGTTACTTACTAATATTCAGTTATTGCTTGATAATTCCGATGAAAAAACCTTAAAACTGACTTATAAGGTTATTAATGCAATAGTGAACTGATTTTTTTGAATATAAAAAAGGTATATTAGTCAATTTTTACATCAAGTAAAATTTCTTTTAAAGAACCATTTTTAATGATGTTTTTAATTTTTGCTGAAATATTTCTATGAGCTTTAAAGGCTTTTGCAATACATGTGCTATGAACAATCTTGATATAGCCAAGTTCAAACCCTTTGTATAATACTTTGACCGCATCAGGGTCATACTGGTTTTCAGGTTCAGGCTTTAATGAAATATCCTCAAAATTTTCAGTAGCTTTAATTTCATTTAACAAGTTTTCATCAGCATGATGCAGTCCCGCAACTTCTGTATAGAACGCAGCTGGGGTTTCATAATGCGGGGCAATAAATTCAAAGGTATCTGTCTGCAATTTAGCCCCTGTTAAGCCTAATAGAGCAAAATTATTATTTTTAAAGTTTCCAGCGCACCAGTATTTTAAAAACTTTTCATAATCGCTTCTGGCCGGATTTACAAGCCTTCTTGAAAATGTCGTTAATACTTCTTCATCATAAATTTTATCCAGTTTAGGAAATGCCGGATAATGTTCAAAACCAACTGCTTTAGCTTTTTCCAGCCCACTGGCAGACAAATATTGAAATGAGTATTTATCGTTATCCTTAATCAATTTACCGATTATATAACGGCGGTTTCCTACTGCTTTTCGCCATGTAAGGTATATTTCATTTGTTTCAAACGTACACATTATAGTAATTCCTGCATTTTTGCTTTTCTTGCTTCCAGTATTTTAATGATTGCTTGTGCCCTATTATCAGATAGTTTGTATTCTTCCGGTAAGTCTAAACACTGTATTTTTCTAATAATATCATTAACAGGGCTGATATAATCTACCTGCAAAAAGTCCTGTATTATCTACTTTGTATCGGGTTCTTTGTCGATTAGTTTTAATATAAGTTCAAAATGGTTTTTTAGTTTTGGGTTATTATCTTGATTCCAATATAAACCGGTAGGTTTTGAATACTTTCCCGTAATGTATTTATTAAATTTTTCGACATTATCAAGCATATCTTTAACACGCTGTTCAGGTAATTCTCTTGTCAGGCAAGAGGCATTATCATAAATAGGTGCAAATCGGACATTTTGTACTAATAATTTATCTGTTTGTTGGTAGCATAAGCCCCAGTTCCCAGAATGCCTGTCATTATTGCCGATTATACAATCGTAAACAAGCATTTGTTTAAATTTATACCATAGCTTTTTATCAAACACATTTGTTAAAAATTTTTCTATAAAAAGGATATTATGCGAGCGGATTTGACCGGAATAGCTTAAAAAAGCCTGTGCTTCTGAAAGAGATTCGCCTTTTTCCAAAAAGTTCTCAACAAGAACGCCATACTCATTATTATTTCTAGCTGGATAAATTTTAGGGATTTCTAAATTCAAAGAAATCCCAACCTGATAAGCAATAATTTCCGTCCAGATTTCAGAAGTAATATAATTTGAATATTTTTTAGGTAGTTTATAAAGAAAGCTCTTATTGTCTGAATTTCTTACATACCAAGCTTTAACCCTCTTTCCGGTAGAGGAAAGCCCCTCTCTTTCAGTCCACTCATCCGCATTAATTTCAATGATTTTCATAAAACTTACCCATTAAAAGTATAATTATACATCATAATAAACACCTCTCTTATTCCCAACACATTGCGGTGTTTTTAAATAAATACAGCTTTGCAAATTTATGTTTTAAAAGCTCTTTATTAATCATTTTGCCGGGGCTTTTGCATGACAGGCGGATGAAATGAGTATCAAGGACCAATAAATGTTTAAAATCCTTCAAAAAATGGTATATATATAAATAGTTTCTTTAAAGGATAATAAACGGATTTAAGTGCCTTATTATGATAAAATAAGGCCAGAACTACGGAGAGTATGTGATATGTCAATTCAATTCAGCGGCGTAGGTTCGGGACTCCCGGTCCAGGACTGGATAGACGCCATTATACAGGTCGAGAGCACACGCCTTAACACACTAAAATCACAAAAAACAGGCATCCAGAACTCCAGAACCGCCCTGAATACCGTGGAATCAAAGTTTTCCTCGCTCAGGTCATCCATAGAAGACCTCACAGACGCCCACCTGTCCTCTTCGTTTGACCTTTTTGACAGGAAAAAAATAACAGGCTCTGACTCTGATATAGCCACAGCCACCGTCTCCAACAGGGCTGCCGTCCAGAAAATAGAGCTCGAGGTTGAAAGCCTAGCCACCTCTACAACGGCACAGAGCACATCCGCAATAGGCCAGGTTATTGACGGCACGGAAACCTTTACAGACCTCGCCAACGGGGACGCGGAAGAAGGCACTTTCTCCATTTACGTTGACGGGGTGAAAAATGAATTTACCATAGAAGAAAGCGATACGGTCGATGATATTGTCGATGATATAAATAACGCTGGCATTACCGGGCTTAGCGCGCAGGTAAGCAGCGGGAAGTTTGAAATAACCTACGATGACACCGAGATAAACAGCCTTACCCTGGGCTCAAGCGCAGACTCCAGCAACTTCCTCAACGTAATGAACCTGTCAACCGCTGATGCCGTGTCCTCAGGCGGTAATAACATGACGTTTTCCAGCACGGTTGACGTGAATAAGGTTGATACGAACGGCACAATAGTCGGCAATACGGCAAACCTCTCCGGCTCGTTTACCGAATCAAGCTATACCTTTAAAATAGGCGACTCTGAATTCAGCATAGGCTCTAATACAACATTCCAGGATGTAATAAATAACATAAACAGCGATGATGACGCCGATGTAATAGCAAGCTATGACGCAAGGGAAAATAAACTTTCCCTGACAGCAAAAGACCCGGGCAAAACCGCAATAAGCCTTGAGGATACATCAGGCGATTTTCTCCAGCAAATGGGGCTTATTACGGCGGGCGGGGACTCGCTCTCCTCCCAGACACTGGGAGAAAACGCGGTTGTTTATATTAACGGCTCAGCCAGCCCGCTCGAAGCAAATTCAAATACCCTGACAAACGAGATAACGGGACTTACCGGGGTCACAATAAACCTCAAGGACGTCACAGAAACCGGTGAGACACTAACCTTTAACGTTGAACAGGATACTGACAAGCTGACCGATGCGGTTGACGATTTTATCAGCAAGTTTAACGGGGTTATCAGCGAAATTGACTCCAAAACCTCCACAGGTAAGGACTTATCCAGTGAATACTCGCTTGTTTCCCTGAGAAATGACCTCCGATTAACCGCAACCAACCGTATTGAGGGGCTTACCAAATACGACAGCCTGGCAATGATAGGCATAACAACAGGTTCTGTAGGTACAGGCGTTGAGGAATCAACTACATCGCTTAAACTGGATAAGGATAAATTCATTGAAGCGCTCCGGGACAGGCCAGATGAGGTCAAAGCCCTTCTGATAGGCGATACTGAAGCCGGAACAACAGGTGTCATGCAACTGCTGGAAACAAAGGTTGAAAATACCCTTGACCCGGCAAACGGCTATTTTGCCGCAAGGGAAGACTCAATGGACAGCCAGATTTCCGACATTGATAAATCGATTACCAGGGAAACGGACAGGATTGACCAGCGGGAAAAATACCTCACAAGGCAATTTAACCAGATGGACCAATATATAAGCCAGATGCAACAGCAAAGTAATGCCCTTGCAATGTTATAAAAGGGCTGTATCCGGGGAGATAAAGGATGATAAAGAAGATAAAAGCAGGCTATGAAAAGATTAAGTATGGACTTTTAAGCGACAACAGGGTCGGAATAATAAAAATAGAGGGCATAATCCTTGACACGGGGACTTTTCCCGTGGCGTCAAAAATTATTGAATCGTTTAAAACCGCAAAAAAACTGGGCGTTAAAAACATTGTACTGAGAATAAACAGCCCCGGCGGCACGGTTGGCGCTTCGCAGGAAATATACAGGGAAATCAAAAGGGCCCAGGAGCAGGATAAAGTAAAAATAACTGCCTCGCTGGGGGACCTGGCGGCCAGCGGCGGGTTATATGTTGCGGTTGCGGCGGATAAAATAGTCAGCAACCCCGGAACCGTCACAGGGTCTATTGGTGTGATAATAAAAATTAATGTATTAAAGACCCTGTACAAAAAAATAGGTATTGATAATCAGATAGTTAAGTCCGGTCAGTATAAAGACATATTATCCCAGACAAAATACCTTTCCCGTGAGGAAAAAGAAATACTCCAGGGCCTTATTGACTCTACCTATGAGCAATTTATAAGTGAAATATCCCGGAATCGCAAAATAGACCGGGAAGAGGTCAAAAAGTTTGCTGACGGCAGGATATTCTCAGGCACCCGGGCAAAAGAGCTGGGCCTGGTGGATGAAATAGGTTCAATGTCAGACGCGGTTGACCTGGCCGCAAAACTTGCAAAAATGAAGGAAAAGCCTATAACCATTGACTTATCGCCCAAAAAAACCTTTTTACAAAAAGTAACCGGGGGGAGCGTTATGGAAATACTGGAAAACGCGGGCTTAAACGCTTTTTATAAGAGAGTTCCCCTTTGGCTGATGCCGGATTTTTAGCCCATAATGGTTTACATTGTATACATATTGTGCTACAATTATATTAAATGAAAGATTATAAAAAATACACGGTAGTGTTCTGTTAAGTTAATTTTGTCCGGTGTCACCCCGGGCTTGACCCGGGGTCTCATGAGATTCTGAATCAAGTTCAGAATGACAAAATTAACTTAACTA
>JANQGS010000176.1 GCA_028277195.1 Candidatus Gastranaerophilales bacterium | reverse complement strand
AATTCAAACTCGTTTTAGTATAATTACAATAATATCAAAATTATTTAAAATGTATAAAAACCGTTCAGCTCAATTTTAAAACAGTCTTAATATACAAATCAGGAAAAAAGTGTTAAAGATAGAGATTATGAATATGGGCAGGGATAAATAATTATGGCTTTTTACAATTTTTTTCAGTTTTCTTAACAATTTATTATTCCTTAAAAATACTTAATTCCGAAAAATGAATTAAGGTAATTCTGGTCTAACCTGTAAAGATTTTACATAACCCGGGTGTTTAGTATTTAAAAAGTTCAGTAATTATTTTACCGCCATCAGCGGCGTTAAGTTTTTTATTATTAAATTATGAATGTAACTACTCAGGCAGCAGTCAGAATTTTTCCAAATTTCCCCGCCCGGCCCTCCCTGAAGAGTTTTTAGGGGCTAGGTTGTTACGCGCTCCCCATTTTGTAAACAATTGTTAATAATAACAACTTTTTTGAAAACTCTTTTTAAAATTTGTTTTTATAATCTTGGAGGAGTTTGAATAAAACTAAAAAACTAAATAAAGAGGTAGAATTTTTTTGGAGGAGAACTAGCTATGCTGTACTTGGGGAGCAACAATGCCGTGGGTGAAACGCGCCCGCAAAATGACAACGGGTTGCCACAAAACAATAATCCGGTGGCAAGAATTGAGGAGGACATAAAATTATTTGAGGAAAAAAGGACAATTGTCCGGCAAGGTATTCATTATGCCGAATTTTGTTCTGACCTTGCCCGGGAGGAAAATCCTGAAATTATGGGCTATTTGACGGGGGTATTGCGGGACGGTGTGCAAAACCTTGCAAACCTTGAGGTCAAAGACAAAAATGCCGGTTTTTTACGCGATTCCGTAGACGGGCTTGCCGATAATTTTGAGGAAGCCGCCACTTCCGCAAAACGCCGTGCCCGGGAAAAAGCCGAAACCAAACAAAAAACACAATCGCAAAAAGATACCTTAACAGATAACAGGAACGGGAATATTTATGATGTTTCCAATGTGGAGAGAAACCTTAAAAAAGCCCTGGAGCAGGTAAGCAGTCCTGACTCCCCGGAACTTGCAGGTAAATTTCCGGCAGAAAAATTTACTGATAAATTTGCGGATAAAACGGAAAAAATGGACATACCGACCGATACAAAAACTGCAACTGCAACTACAAAAGCGGATTTATAACAAGCCCGCTTGTCAGCTTGGGGTAAAAATAAGTCGATTTTTGGGGCATTCTGTGTCCCCGGGAAGAAATTTTATTTATAAGCCGGATTAAAGGAGTTGCCAGTATAAAGACTACGCTGGCTTCTCCTTTTTCTATTGCCTCAATGGCTTCCTTTTCCTTTTTAATGTATTTAACCCCGTTTTGTCTTAGCTGGTCTTCTCTGGAAAATCCCAGAAAATCGCCCAGTATAATCTCGTGCAAAACAGTCAAATCAAGCTCTTTAAGCACATCAGGGATGTCTTTATTGTCTAAAATATTTTTATTCCTGGGCGTGGCAAGGTATTTATCTCCTTCCTTAAAATAAATCCCGAACGCAATTTCGTTTTCAGGTATATTTTCAAGGCTTGATTCTGTCAAATTAAACTCTTTTTCCAGGTTTTCCATAAATTCCGGCTTGTTTATTTCCTTTGTTACAATCCTGTGGGTGGGGTAAACTTTTAGATTTTCGTCATCGAGGTTGGTATAAAAGGCCATTACCCATTTGGACCCTTCGGTTTTAGCCCGGTCACGGTAAGCTATTGATGTCTCATACCTGTGATGGCCGTCAGCTATTAATACACGCTTGTTTGCCATTATTTCAACAACTTTATTTATTACTTTTTCATCATCAATAACATAAACAAGGTTTTGAATGTTATTTTCATCCACAACGTCAATAATGGGCCTGTCGGGCAGCTCTATGGCCCTGTCAATTGCTTTTTCCGGGTCTGAGTACGTCATAAAAATCTGGCTAAAATTAGCCCCGCAGGCTTTCATAAGGTTTAGCCTGTCCTGTTTTGGGCCGCCCATAGTGTACTCATGCGGCATAACATTACCCTTATCGTATTCTTCCACTAAATTCCTTGCTATAAAACCTTTTCTGGAGATATTGCCATAATTTTGTATGTAATAGTAAATACAGGGCTTTTCGGATTTTATGAGCACTTTTTCATCAAGCCACTGCTTAAAGAACCTCGCTGCACTGTCGTACCTGTCCTCGTCCCTGTTGAGTATAAGCCTTACGATGTTATAAGGGGAGAGGTTATATAATTTTTCCTGCTCCTCTTCTGATATAACATCATAGGGAGGTGCGATTACATCGGAAATATTGATTTTATCGGGGTTGTAGGTTATTCCGCATAAAGGTGATATTTTTACCATAATTTTATTCCTATAGCTAATCTTTTTTCATATTATACTGCTCCCAAATTAAATTTCGGATTTTTACAGTTAATGCCTGGAGCAGTATAGGCGAAGCGGGAGTGATGAATTTTTGAAAATCCGGCTTTGCC
>JANQGS010000172.1 GCA_028277195.1 Candidatus Gastranaerophilales bacterium | reverse complement strand
CCAGGGCTTCCTGCCGCCCCCGCGCACTTCTGAGCGGGTTTTTGTGCTGGCGTTTCCCGAGCGGGCGTTATGAAGCTGCCTTTTCAGCGCAAGGTGCATCACGTGTGCATTCGGCTCCGCGCCAAACACTTTTTCATCTATATCGACCGGGCCTATCCGGCTGCCGTCGCTGTTATGGATTATCAATTGTTTTGTCATTTTTTATTCTTAGCCTCGTTTTTTACTTTTTATTCCAGGTTGTTGCGGAGGGGTTGATTGCGACTATTTTTCCTTCGGGTCCGGGGATTGAGCCTTTTACCAGCAACAGGTTCCTGTCCCTGTCGATTTTAAACACGTTGAGTTTTTTGACCGTGACCTGTTTATTGCCCATTTGCCCCGCCATTTTAAGGCCTTTAATAACCCGCCCGGGCGTGGTGCCCGCACCGATTGAGCCGGGTTGCCTGTGGTTTTTTGAGCCGTGGGTCATTGGCCCCCTGCCGAAGTTATGGCGTTTTACCGTACCCTGGAAGCCCTTTCCTATGGATTTTCCCGTTACGTCCACTTTTTTAATATTTTCAAGCACTGAAAAATCAATAACCTGTCCGATTTTGTATTCTTCGGGGTTTTTGACCCTGAATTCCCGGAGGTATTTAAAGGGGTTGAGGTTATTTTTTTCCAGGTGCGCCAGTTCGGCTTTTGTGAGTTTTCTTTTTTTGCACTCGCAAAAGCCTACCTGTATGGCGTTATAGCCGTCAGTATCCTGTGTTTTTATTTGCGTTACGGTTAAATTTTCCAATTTTATGACTGTAACGGGTATCGCGAGCCCGTCCTGGTCATAAACCTGGGTCATGCCCAGTTTTTCCCCATATAAGCCTATGGTCATTTTTTGTCCTTTCTTTGCGAGCGCTGCCTTTTTGTCTCCCTGAACTTAATGCGGGGTCTGGCAGTTCACATTAAATTATATTCAGGTTGTTATTATGTTTTATTACAAGCAGGGGGCTGTGTCAAGGTTTATAAATCTTCAAGCTCAGCAAGGATTTTATTTACATGAATCTTTAAGAATTCTGTGTCTTCTTTTGCTGCGTTCCAGACAATTTTAGGATTTACTTCAAAATAAATATGTATAACCGTATTTCTGAACCCAATAATTTCCCTCCACGGAATATCAGGATATTTAGAGCGAATTTCTTCAGGTATATACTTTAATGCTTCTCCAACTATCTCCAGAGCCCTTATTACAGCGAAAAAGGTTCTTTCATCATTACAAAATTCTTCATAAGTGATATCTTTGATAAAATTCTGGGCTTTATCGCAATAGTCAATCACGTCCTGAAGAAAATGCCTGATTGACCTTTTCATAAATATACAACCTCTTTTAAAATATATTTCCTTAATGCGGGCTTTATTCCATCTTTTAGCACTAAATCAACTTTTATATTCAATAAATTACTTAAGTATTCTTTTAATGAATTAAATTTAATTAAACCAACTTTATGATTTTCATTTAGAGAAATCAAAATATCCAAATCGCTGTTTTCCCCGGCTTCTCCCCTAACATATGAGCCAAATACGCCGATTTCGGTAATTTCAAAATCAGATTTTAATTTATCTTCAACGCCTTTTATTTGTTTTTTAATTTCATCAAAATTTTTCATAAAATCCATTTTACCACATTATTAAGCCAGCTGTGATTTTTATTACAAGCAGGGGGCTGTGTCAAGGTTTATAAATTTTTATATATCTCGCTGCGGTGCCGTATACGTAAAATTTGTACTATCACTACTTCACCATTAATAAGTTCAAAAATAACCCTGTAATCCCCGGCTCTTAGTCTGTATAAATTTGAATGACCTTTAAGGGATATAACATCTGTACTTTCGGTATTGTCAATATATTGATTTAGCTTGTTTTTTATCTTTTTTGCATTGGCTTTATTAATTTTAGCAAGGTCTTTTTCCGCATTTTTTGTATACTTGAGTATCATATACCAAGCCTTTTATAGACTTCTTCAGCAGAATATACCCTGCCAGCCTTGACATCTTCCCTTGCTTGCTCAATGGCTTTTAAATCTTCTTCAGTTAGCTCTTCTTCGACTTCCGGAATTTTAGATATAAAATCCCGGGATTGTTTATCTTTTTTTTGTTTTAGATAATTGGCAAAATCCAGTACTTCCTCCTGCTCTTTCTCAGGAAGTGACCTTATTATATCAATTAATTTATCTTCTGCTGCGCTCATGTATTATATTATAGCATAATTTTAGAGTGTGCGGCATTACAAGCAGGGGCTGTGTCAACAATCAGGCAATATCTTTATTCAGCCTATAACTATGAGCAAAAGCGTCAAAGTACTTCCTCCATTGAACCTCGGTGGAGCAATACTCATTATCCCCATAAAAGTAGTCAACAAGGCATTCTCTGGTCCTTAAAACCTCTTTCAGTCGAGGATATTGCCCGGTCGAGGCAGCAGTCAGGTCCAATAGCTCTAAAGCCCTATCAACCGCTTTTTTCGACAGCTCATCCCTGCCTTTGTTTTTCCAGTTAAATGCCCGGCTGACTTCGCTGCCGATATTTGCCATTTGCTCACACAATGACATCTCCGCCCAGCGGCCTTGCGCCATTTCTTTATGCCGGTAAGTCATCGTTTTACCCATTTATTAACAACGTCAATAATTTTTTTTCTTATTTCAGGCGAATCAACACTCCGGGTCCTGTTACCCTGGCGGGGGCGAAGGTTAATCATTGAGTCAAACTCAATAAAATCATCGTCTTCTATGCCAGGATAAAAATTAATGCCCCATAAACTTTCCTGCTCAGAGCCATTTTCAAGAAGTAAGGCTTCCAGGTCAGAGCGCATTTCAGCATCTATTGCAATTAATTCCCTGTTTCTCTTTAATATCACCAATATTTTCCATAAACTAATGTTCTGTTAAGTTAATTTTGTCCGGTGCCACCCCGGGCTTGCCCCGGGGTCTCATGAGATTCCGGGTCAAGCCCGGGGTGACAAAATTAACTTAACCATGTACTAATTATATCAAATTTTTTAAAATTATACCGCTCCCAAAATAAATTTCGGATTTTAACTGCTAACGCCTGGAGCGGTATGGCGAAGCAGGAGCGATGGATTTTGGAAAATCCGGCTTTGCC
>JANQGS010000170.1 GCA_028277195.1 Candidatus Gastranaerophilales bacterium | reverse complement strand
TTTTAACTGCTAACGCTTGGAGCGGTATGGCGAAGCAGGAGCGATGGATTTTGGAAAATCCGGCTTTGCCGGTTTTCCGAAATTCAAACTCATTTTAGTATAGGTTAAAAATTTTCAAAAAGGTTGGATTTAAGTAATCAGGAGTTTTAAAAAAATATGAAATTTTCAGTTAAAAAAGATATCATAAACAATGCCCTGTCCGTAGTTACAAAAGCAGCCGCCATAAGGGGCATACAACCTGTTTTATCTAATGTTTTACTTGATACGGTTGATAATAATGAAATAAAACTAAGCGCGACCGACCTTGATATTTATATTGAAATGAAAATAAAAGCCCATATATCAGAACCCGGTAGTATAACCCTTCCTGCCAGGAAATTAAACGAGATTATATCAAAATTGCCTGATGAAAATATTGACTTTAACCTTGAAAAAGAAAGTAATACCGTACAAATAAGGTGTAATTCATCAAAATTCGACGTTAAAGGTATTGTCTCCACTGAATTTCCACCCGTAGAATACCCTGAATCAGAAGATTTTATTGAAATAGAAATCGAACCCTTCCTGAAAGCCGTTAAACAAACAATTTTTGCAACTGCTACATATGATATAAATAATGTCCTGAGCGGTGTTTTCTGTAAAATAAGCGGTAATAACCTTGAAATGGTAGCCCTGGACGGTAACAGGCTCGCAACGGTCAGGGAAAATATCGAAAATAAGGATAATAAGAGCTTTTCAGCTATTATCCCGTCAAGGACCCTAAAGGAATTCTCCAATATATTAACCGGTTCCGAAGATAAAACAGTATTAATAACGGTTAAAAACTCCCAGATTTTGTTTAAATTAACCGACAGGTACATTACCTCAAGGCTTATTGAAGGTCAGTACCCTAACTACGAGCAATTAGTCCCTAAGAACTACGTTAAAAAAGCCGTTATAAACAGGGAAAAGTTTATGGTTGCCCTTGACAGGGTATCTACAATGGTTAATGAAAGAACAAATATTGTAAAGTTTTTCTTTAGTAAAAATAATTTAAAAATAACAGCTGACGCTCCTGATTTAGGCGACTCCTGTGATGAAACAGAAATCGCGTATACATTCGATGATTTAACAATAGCTTTTAATTACAGGTATATACAGGATTTTATAAAAGTAATTGAATCTGAAGGTGTACAGGTTGAATTTGACACAGCCCTGGCGGGAACTCTCTATAAAACAGACGATGACAGCGATGTAACCTGTCTTATAATGCCGGTACAGGTTGATTAAACAACAACAAAATGCACAAAATAAGCAATAAATATACCCCACAAAGCACCAACCAGTACCTCAAGCGGTGTATGACCGAGCACTTCCATTAATTTGCCGTGATGTGTCCTTACGTTTTTTTCAGAATAATAATCATCAACAATTTTATTCAATAATGCCGCCATCTTGCCTGCTGACCTTCTTAAACCCGCTGCGTCATACATAACGATAAGCGCAAAACCAAGCGCTATAGCAAATTCAACAGAATCAAAGCCAAGTATTAAACCGGTACTGGCGGTTAATGCGACTGAAAAAGCCGTATGGCTGCTGGGCATGCCTCCTGTTGCGGTTAGGACCTTAAAATTAAACCTCCTGTATTTAACGTAGTAATGAATTAATTTAATAAACTGGGCTGTAATAACACCTGAAGAGGCTGAGAAAATAACTTCTATTCCTGTATTTATCATTACTTTACCGCTTTCATCACTATATTATCAGCTATATCATATAATAATCCTGATTTTATTTTGTTCCGCATAAGTATTTTCTTGGCTGACTCACAGATATTTATAAGGTCTGTTTCTGATTTTTCAATACCATGGAATGAAACATATGTATTTTTGTTCAATTTACTGTCCTTACCGGGTGTTTTCCCTATTTCATCAATAGTTCCGGTAACATCAAGTATATCATCAGCTATTTGAAAAGCATACCCTATTTTACTCCCGTAAGAAGCAAGAGCATCCGGTTTTTCCCCCGTAGCCCCCGCTAACAATGCTCCGGCCCTTGCGGCGAATTTAAACAGCTCACCTGTTTTATGATTCAATATGTAATTAAACGTTTCAATGTTAATTTCCCTGTTTTCCGATTGTATATCAACAACCTGCCCACCCACTATTCCCATTGCTCCCGCTGCTTTAAAAAATTCATCCAGGACGCTTAATAATATTTTTTTGTCAACACTATCAGGCGTATGTTTTATTATTACCCGGGGCGCGAGTGATAAAAGCGCGTCACCTGCCAGTACAGCGATTGCCTCGCCGTAAACCTTATGGTTTGTAAGCTGCCCCCTTCTGTAATCATCATTGTCCATGCAGGGCAAATCATCATGTATAAGGCTCTGGCAGTGCAGCATTTCAATTGCGCAGGCAGCCGGCAGGACATTATTTATATCACCGCCGCATGCCCTGGCGCTTTCCAGTGCAATTAAAGGCCTTAACCTCTTGCCTTTTGCCAGAACGGAGTATCGCATAGCTTCCCATATATTATTGGGATACCTTAATTCAAGGTACTTATCAAGATGAGCGTTTATTAGTTCAATATCCCGTTTCATTCTTTTTCCCCGTCTTAATAAGCCTTGTCTTTTTCCCACCGGGCCCGTCAATAAACTTTGTTACCCCTTCCTTTTTATTACCGGAATACTTTATCTTTTTTTTATACTCAAACGCTTCCTCTACAAAAATCTTATAACTTTCATAGCGGGTTCTGTTTATTTTGTCTAAATTTTTTATTACATTGCAGTCTTTTTCCTGTAAATGCAGGCAATCAGAAAAATAACACCCGCCGGAAAAAGCATTAATTTCATCAAACAGGTCGTTTATCTCAGCCGGCATTACAGTGTCGAATTTTAAGTAACTAAAACCCGGTGTGTCGCCCACATAACAATTATCATCAACCGGAATTAATTCAACATGGCGGGTGGAGTGAGTCCCTCTTTTTGTTTTCATGCTTACGTTTTTTATTTTTAAATTTAAACCGGGGCATAATTTATTTAAAAGACTTGACTTTCCAACCCCTGACATGCCTGATAGTACAGATATTTTGCCTGATAACGTTTTTTCCAGGTTTTTAACCCCTGACCCGTCCAATGCCGAGGTTAACACGATTTTATAGCCCAGGGGTTCATATATTTCAGAAATTTTTTCTTTTTTATCTGAATTTTTTTGAATATCAATTTTGTTTATACAGATTATTGCGGGAATATTATGGATTTTTGCCCGGCACAGATACCTGTTGAGCTGGATAAAATCAAGTTCCGGCTCAAAAATTGAGGATACAATAACCATCTGGTCTATGTTTGCAATTGATGGCCTTGATATGGAATTTTTCCTCTCAAGCACCTCGGTTATTACTGCCTGGTTTGTTTCAGGGTTTATCTCCCCAATTTTTACGTTATCCCCGACAAGTATGTCAATTTTTTCCTTTTTGAGACGTTCTCTGACCTTACATTCAAAGAGTTTGTTCCCGGTTTTTACGTAAATAAAATCCGAGTGGCGTTTAATTACCTTTGCGACAATCATTTCCATGTACTTTATAGTAGCCCATACAGGGATAAAGGGCAAATTTTAGCGTATTATACTGCTCCCAAATTAAATTTCAGATTTTGATAGGTAAATGCCTGGAGCAGTATAGGCGAAGCAGGAGTGATGAATTTGGGAAAATCCGGCTTTGCCGGTTTTCCGAAATTCAAACTCGTTTTAGTATAACCCATTGAAAATGACAGCAAATATGCTATCATAATAGTATGACAAAAAGAGATAAACTTATTAAAAAAGTTTTAAAAGGTAATTCAATTATTACAATTGAAGAAGCCCAAAAATTATTGAATTTTTTAGGATATGACGCAGAACAACCAGCCTCCGGAAGTTCTCATATAACTTACAGAAAGAAAGACTGTAACTCTGTAACATTAATCCTTACGCAGAAAGAGTTAAAGTATTATTTAGTCAAAAAATTACAAGAAGCATTAAGAAAGGCAGGTTATTAACATGAAAAAAGACCTGGAATATTACTTAAATCTACCCTGGTCATATCGTATTGAATGGAATGATATTGATAACTGCTTTCTCGGTTCAATAGAAGAACTCGAAGAAAATATGACCTGTGGGGAAACTCCTGAAGAAGCGCTTACAAACCTCAAAGATGCGTTAAAATCCTATATTTTAACATCTTTTAAAACAGGGCTTGAAATTCCCGAGCCCGTCAAACTTATAAACTACAAAGGGACGATTACTTACAGAACTACACCTGAAAAGCACTATAAAATTGCCAAAAAAGCTTCTTCAAGAGGTAAAAGCATAAATAAATATATTGATGAAATCCTGGAAAAGGATATTGCCTGAAACTATTCCAGCCTCTGTAACGCCTTAAATGCCTCATCATCATCAGGGTTTAATTCAAGGCACTTTGAATAAAACCTGGAAGCCATATCGCTGTAACCCAGTTGTTCAAGGGTTATTGCTATGTTAAAATAAATATCGGCCTTGTCAGGAGCGAGTTCCATTGCTTTTTCAAAACTATCCAGCGCTTTTTTATACTCTTTTCTTTTATAGTAAATATTTCCGAGATTATAATGGGCATACATAAAATCCGGCTTAATGCGGGTAATCTCTAAAAGGAGAACCTCTGCCCGGTTAAGCTCATCATTTTTATACAGCGCGATACCATAGGTGTATAAAATTTTATAATCATCCGGGGCAAGCTCTTTGGCCCGCTTTAAAAGCTCCAGCGCCCTGGGCCTGTTGCCCCCTTTAAGGTAGAGTTTAGCAATGTTTGAGATATTTACGGGATTATTATCGGATGTTTTTTCCAGGGCCATAAGGATTTCCTCGGCCTGCCCGGGGTTTTTGCCTGACTCGATAATATTTTTCGCGGCCAGGAGGTTATCTTTAAAGGTTTTTTTAATTATTTCCGGCTTTGACGATAGCCTTACATTGTAAATACCTTTATTTTCCCCGTAATTTTCAGGTATTCCAGGTTTTTCTTTTTCCTTTTTCTTAAAAATATCAGGCTTAAAATAAGCGCTCCTTACGGAAAAAATCTCATCCCTTTTTAGTTTTCCGCTCAGCGGGTCAAACCCCGAGGAGAAAACCCCGTCCAGGCTCAAGCCCTTAAAGTTTTCCTCTATGATTAGAATGCCGTAAAAGTCAGCAAACTCCTCCCTTGTAATCCTGACGTTAAAATCAGCGGCAAAGGCAGTTATGCCGCTTATAGAGCAGAGAATTAAAAGGATTTTCAGGACATAATTTTTCATATTACTTAATTGTAAAAATTTTTCCGCAAAAATCCAGCTTTAAAAGGAGGAAATTATATTAAAGCCCGGAATCCTCTTCCTTTTCTTTTTCAGGGTCAAGGTTTTTTAATTCATACACATCAACCCACGGGTCATTCAGGGCTGCGGAAAAAACTTTCCCGGTTATTTCAACCCTGTCCCCGCTCTCTATATCCAGGAGTTTTTCGGCTTCATCCCTTTTTAACATAAGTTTTAATTCGGAAAGAGGTATTGAGTACTCCTGATTCAATGTATCGGGTCTTTTAATAAGGAATGAAATATAGTCTTTCGAGTCCCGGAAGGCCCTGTCATAATCGAGGCCCAGCGTTGAAAATTTATCAAATTTTGCTGATATTTTAATGTCCTTTTCTAAATAAGAAGCCGGGTTCTTTACCAGTTCCAGGGGGTTAACCTCCAGGAACTCCTGCGCGAGGGCAGCGTTAATCGTAAGGATTGAAAAAACAACCAGGGCAAGGGTTTTCAGGTTATGTTTCATAAATAAAAGTCCTTTGTAATTTTTGCCTATAGAAATATATTAGCACTTATTTTTTAAATTTTTCAAAAAAGTCCGGCAATTTTTGAGCTTTATACTGCTCCCAAATTAAATTTCAGATTTTTACGGTTAATGTCTGGAGCAGTATAAGCGAAGCGGGAGCGATGAATTTTGGAAAATCCGGCTTTGCC
>JANQGS010000168.1 GCA_028277195.1 Candidatus Gastranaerophilales bacterium | reverse complement strand
GGCAAAGCCCGACTTTAAGAAAACGTCGCTCTCTGCTTACGCATACCGATTTAAGTTAATTAATTTCATTTTAAGATTACTTATTGAAATCGGTATAACTAAAATATTAGTAAATATCTAAAAAGTCAAAAATTTTTTTTACGAATTGTTAAAGTTTTTTAAGTTTTGTAACGATAATTAAATTATATTAAAAATAAAACAAAAGGGGTGGGGTATGACAGTAAAAACCAAATCAACCCGGAACTACATTGACCTTATAAGCCTGAAAGCATCAAAAATGCTGGAAAAACAAAACTTTGACATTATCCTGAATGACGATATTTGGGATAATAATACCCTCATAGTTAAAAGCGGCGGTTATCTTACTGATAGCCTCATTAATAAGTTAATAAACTTCGGCATAGAGGAGGTAAGCGTTGATTTCGCCGAAAAGGCGGTAAAACCGCAGGATATAAATTTATTTAAACTTTTTATTAATGACCGCAACGTGCTTATTGTAGATAATAACCTGCACCAAATTTCCTGGCTGGTAAAAAACCTTGTAAATTACGGCTTCGATAAAGCAGGCATCTCTATAACAGATAATTACAATTACATAAATAAAATTTTCAGGGCTAAAAAAATAAGTCTTATATTTACCAGCTCTTATTTTTATGAAAAATGCGGAAAATGCATTGATAAATACAGCCTGCTGAGAAATACCCATGCCTTTGTGATAATGGAGCAAAACGAAACCGCAAGAAAATTAAAAAGCGGGTATAATTCAGAAGTAAAATTCATAAGAAAACCTCTTAATACAGAGATGCTCAAATTTTTTATCAACCAGCCCCTGGGTCGGAGTTTCCTGGACTTTTACACTGAAGAGAGCAGTATATCCTGAAGATTTTTTATATAACCAGGTTAATTCCTTCTTTTTCTCCTTCAATCTCTTCCTCTTCCATAAGGGGAATATAGAAACCTCCCGGGCCTTTCCTGTCTTTATCAGTTGCTGAGGACTCGCTAACCAGGATATTTTGTTCAATAGAGCCGCTAAAAGCAGGCTTTATATTGGAGAAATCCGTTTTTTCAGCGTTTATATGAATTCTTCCGTCAACTGTTTTTGCCAGGTTCTGTGCCCGGCTCAGTGCAGCCTGTGCTTTCAGGCCGCTTATAGCTTGCCGTGCGTCCTGTGACAGAACAAGGTTAAAGCCTGTGCGGTTTGTTGCGGCCTGTTTTACGGTATTAACATCCGCTCCCTGGCTGAAAATTTTAACATCTGTAACCGAAGCCTGTTTTCTGCCCGGGGCGGATGTCAGTATTTCCCTTGCAAGTTTTGTTAATTCATCACTTTTTACAATATCAGACGGCTTCGGGGCAAATATATTGCCCTGAGGGGTAATTCCTATCTCTCTGTTAACGCTTAAGGCCATATATACTCCTTAAAATGTCCTATTCTTTTAAATTAATCGACATTAAGGCATATATGCTTTAGGTTAAGAGGATTTTTACCTTAACAAAAGTTAAAAATAATAACGTAAATTAAGCCGGGTTATACTGCTCCCAAATTAAATTTCAGATTTTTACGGTTAATGTCTGGAGCAGTATAAGCGAAGCGGGAGCGATGAATTTTGGAAAATCCGGCTTTGCC